>NZ_PINZ01000018.1:0-65359 GCF_002810305.1 Halomonas sp. 141 | reverse complement strand
ACGTGAATGCGGCCCGGAATATCCTCAGCCTCGGGGCAGGACGTTGCCCTCAAGAAGTTGGAATCCCCGTCCTTTAGGGCGGGGAGGACGTCAATCATCCAACGCTTGGCTGCTGCGCAGGTGGTCAGGAAGCGCCACGAAGCCTGCCGCCTGCACGATCTGCTGCCCTTCGGCTGAAAAGACCAACTCCAGAAAGGCTTGCTCGGCCGCTGGGAGCGCTTCGCCAGGGGGCTGATTGACGTAGAGATACAGCGTTCTGGAGAGTGGGTAAGTGGCCTTTTGAATGTTCGCCCCGTTGGGCTCTACCGGGGTGCCTTGCTCATCGGCCAGCGCCACGGCGCGCACCATGGGGGTCAGGTGGTTGTATCCGGCATAGCCCATGGCGTTGGGCGACTCTCCCACGGCGGCAATCACCGCTGCCGCACCGGGGTGTTCGCTGATATCGCGGCGAAACTGCCCGCCGCATAAGGCGCGCTGCTGGAACAGCCCCTGAGTGCCGGAGGCCAGGGTTCTGCCGTGCAGGGCAATGTGCCCGTAGGGCCAATCCGTGGCGGGCAGCAGCGATGCCCACCGCTGCAGAGGCGCATCGGCACCGCAGGCGAGGGTGGTAGAGAAGATGGCATCTACCTGCGCCAGTGACAGGGCTTCCAGCGGGTTATGACGATGTACCACCAGGACCAGGGCATCGCGGGCGACGCTGAGTTGCAGCGGCGGGTAGCCATAACGCTGGATGAACTGCTGGCGCTCGCGTTCGGTCATGGCCCGCGACATGGGCCCGATGCGGGTGGTGCCTGCCACCAGGGCCGTGGGGGCGCTGGCCGACCCCCCCGCCTGAAATTGCAGAGTGATATCGGGGTAGCGCGCATTCAAGGCTTCACCCCAGCGCAGCATCAGCCCGGCCATGGTGTCCGAGCCCACGGTGCCCAGCGTGCCGCTGATGGGCGCTGGCTGCGCCCAGGCAAAGGCGCTGCAGCAGCATAGCCAGCTTGCCAGCAGTAGGCGGTAAGGTCTCCATCGCTGTACACTGTCGCTCTTCAAACGCTGTTCCTCTTGTGATTAACTGGTGCTAGCCTGTTATTGCAGTGCAGCAACAGGCGCCAGGCCCGACCACAACAATAACCTTGCAAAGCGACGACCTCATGACACCACTGGATTCCGATGTGGACGATGCTCCCGCCCCCCAAGGGCAGCTCACGTTAAAGTTACTGGCTTCTCGTCAGGATACCAACCTCTACGGGGACATTCCCGGTGGCTGGCTGGTGAATCATATGGACCAGGCCGCCGAGCTGGCCGCTGGCCGCGAGGCAGGCGGGCGTACTGCCACGGTTGCCATCGAAGCCATGGATTTTCTAAGCCCGGTGCGCGTGGGTTCCATGGTCAGTGTATACACCCAGGTACAGGATATTGGCCACAGCTCGATCCGCATCGACGTGGAGGTCTGGGTGCGCCCACCCCATGGCCGACACATCGAAGAGCGACAGAAAGTCACCGAAGCGCGTTTCGTCATGGTGGCACTGGACGACAA
The DNA here is from genome assembly GCF_002810305.1 of Halomonas sp. 141. Classification (NCBI taxonomy): domain Bacteria; kingdom Pseudomonadati; phylum Pseudomonadota; class Gammaproteobacteria; order Oceanospirillales; family Halomonadaceae; genus Halomonas; species Halomonas sp. 141. Next base: position 63,834 of record NZ_PINZ01000018.1, on the reverse strand, counting down.
TGGCCGGATCAGAGCGGTTCACAGCTGACGTTGCCATGCCACCGTCGTCATAACAAAGGCGTCATAACAAAAAGGGCGCCGAGGCGCCCTTTTGAGTCCGTAGGGTGATTACGCCCCTACGTTGTCACGACTCTTCAGGTAGGCGTATTCGCCGATATCACTGAAGGGACGTAGTACGCTCTGGAAGGCAGAGTAGGATTCCCACACGCGACGCGACTCTTCGTCGCCATCGACCTGGCGCTGAATGGCTTCTTTGGAGGACTCGTACAGCGCGGCCATGACGTCATCCGGGAAGGTGCGCAGCTGCACGCCGTGCTCGTCGACCAGCGTCTTGAGCGCCTGGGCGTTGCGGTAGGCGAACTCGCTGATCATGGCCAGGTTGGAGGCACGTGCCGCTTCGCGAATCACGTCCTGCAGGTCTTCCGGCAGGGCATTCCAGGCGTCCAGGTTGACGGTGCCTTCCAGTACCGCCGTGGGCTCGTTCCATACCGACGTGTAGTAGTAGTCGGCCACCTGATGCAGGCCGAAGGCCATGTCGTTGTAGGGGCCTACCCAGTCGGCGGCATCCAGAACACCGGTTTGCAGCGAAGTGAAGATTTCGGAGCCTGGCATGTTCACGGTGGTGACACCGATACCGTTCATGGCTTCACCGGCCAAGCCCGGCAGGCGCAGGCGAATGCCCTGCATGTCGGCCAGCGAATTGATCTCTTTCTTGAACCAGCCTGCCATCTGAGTGCCGGTGTTGCCGACGGCAAAGGGCTTGAGGTTGTGGTTGGCGTAGATCTCGTCCCACAGCTCCTGACCGCCGCCATGGTACAGCCAGGCGTTCATTTCGGTGGTGTTCATGCCAAACGGCACTGCCGTGAAGAACTGGGAGGCGGCCACTTTGCCACGCCAGTAGTAAGAGGCGGAGTGGCCCATTTCGGCGGTGCCGGCGGCGACGGCATCGAAGACTTCCAGCGCAGGCACCAGCTCACCTGCGCCATGGACCCGAATACGCATACGGCCGTTGGAAAGTTCTTCCACGCGGCGAGCAAAGTCATTGGCGCCGGTGCCCAGAGCCGGGAAATTCTTGGGCCATGAAGTCACCATGTCCCAGGTATAGGTTTCACTGGCGCTGGCAGTCGATACGAACGGTGCAGCAGCGACACCGGCGGCACCCAGGCCGGCGGTTTTCAGGAATTGACGGCGTTGCATGGCGGGCATGACTCCGAAATTATTGGATGTTTTTTATTAGCGCAGTGAGCGCAGTGTCCGCTTGCCAGTATGCGCCAAGCAGGTTTTATTGGGCAAGTGCCCACGCTTGCTGGCGGGTCAACGGGTTACAGGGGGGAGAGCTTGGCAAACCCGAGTACCAGCCACTTCACGCCTTCGCCGTCAAAGCTCACCTGAACCCGCGCCCGAGCGCCTTCGCCTTCGGCGTTCAGAATGATGCCTTCGCCGAACACCGGGTGGCCCACCCGCTGGCCGACATGCAGGGCGGGCAGGTCGCCGTCGCTTTCGATGCTGGATTGGGCAAAGCTGGGCCGTGACGCGGTCACGGGGCGCGAGACATGGCCGCGCAGACGCACTTCTTCCAGCAGGTGAGGCGGCAGCTCACGAAGAAACCGGGACGGGCGTGGGAACACCTCTTTGCCGTGCAGTCGGCGAGTCTCGGCATGGGTCAGGTAGAGCTTCTGCATGGCGCGCGTCACGCCCACGTAGCACAGGCGGCGCTCCTCCTCCAGGCGGCCTGGCTCCTCCACGGACATCTTGTGGGGAAACAGCCCCTCTTCCACCCCGGCAATGAACACCACCGGGAACTCCAGCCCCTTGGCCGAGTGCAGGGTCATCAGCTGCACGCTGTCTTCGAACTCCTCGGCTTCATGGTCGCCTGCGTTGAGGGCGGCTTCCGAAAGGAAGGCTTCCAGCGCGGCCATGCCTTCTCCGGCTTCCGGGGTCTCGAAGGCATCGCCATGGGTAAAGGCCCGGGCCGCGTTGACCAGCTCTTCCAGGTTCTCGACCCGAGCCTGGCCTTTTTCACCGCGCTCGCTTTGATGGTGTTCGATCAGCCCGGTGCGTGCCGTGACGTGGTCGATGATCTCGTGGAGCGGCAGCCCGGACGTGTCGTTGTCCAGCTGCTCGATCAAGTTGGTAAAGGCCTGCACGGCGTTGCCTGCACGGCCTCTCAAGGTGCCATCCTGAAGGGTGTCGTGCAGCGCCTGCCACAGCGACACGCTCTGCTCACGGGCGTGATGGCGGACGATTTCCACGGTGCGCGTGCCGATGCCACGGGTGGGCACATTGATGACGCGCTCCAGGGAGGCATCGTCATCACGGTTGAGCAGCAAGCGCAGGTAGGCCAGGGCGTTCTTGATTTCCAGCCGCTCATAAAAGCGGTGGCCGCCGTAGATACGATAGGGCATACCCTGACGAATCAGCGTCTCTTCCAGCAGGCGCGACTGGGCGTTGGAACGGTAGAGGATGGCCACGTCCCGGCGGTTGAAGCCTTCGTTGACCTTCTCCTTGATGGTATCGACGATATAGCGGGCCTCTTCGAGGTCGTTGAACCCCGCATACACCGAGATAGGCTCGCCTTCGGCGCCATCGGTCCATAGGTTCTTGCCGAGACGCTCGCTGTTGTGGCTGATCAGCGTATTGGCCGCTTCCAGAATCGCGCTGGTAGAGCGATAGTTCTGCTCCAGGCGCACGGTATGAGTGTTGGGAAACTCTTCTTCGAAGCGACGAATGTTCTCGACCTTGGCGCCCCGCCAGCCGTAAATGGACTGGTCGTCATCGCCCACGGCGGTCATCGGGGTCTGCTGGCCGGTGAGCAGCTTGAGCCAGGCGTACTGCAGGGTATTGGTATCCTGAAACTCGTCCACCAGCACATGGCCAAAGCGCTCGCGATAGTGGTTCAGCAACGGCGGGTTGTCGCGCAACAGCTCCAGGCTGCGCAGCAGCAGCTCACCGAAATCCACCAGCCCGCCTCGCTCGCAGGTGAACTGGTAGCGCTCGTAGAGCTCGACCATCTGGGCGAGGTACGCATCGCCATTGACGTTCACCTGATGGGGTCGCAGGCCCTCTTCCTTGCAACCAGAAATGAACCCCTGCACCTGGCGTGGCGGGAAGCGCTCATCGTCAATCGAGTAATCTTTCAGCAGCCGCTTGATTAGTCGCAGCTGGTCATCGGAGTCGATGATCTGAAAGTGCTGGGGCAGACGGGCATCCTGCCAATGGGTGCGCAGTAGCCGGTGCGAGATCGAGTGAAAGGTACCCACCCAGACATGGCGCATGGAGATGCCCAGCAGGGCTTCCAGACGCGTGCGCATTTCGCGGGCGGCCTTGTTGGTAAACGTGACGGCCAGCAGCGCATAAGGGGAAAGCCCTTCGGCCTGCATCAGCCAGGCAATGCGGTGTACCAGCACACGCGTTTTGCCGGAACCGGCGCCGGCCAGTACCAGAAGATTGCCCTGGGGCGCACTGACGGCTTCCCGCTGGGCCGGGTTGAGATGATCGAGTATCGCTGTGACGTCGTCCATATAAGCCGCTGCCGGTTCAAAAAAGGGGCGACCAGTCTAGCACAGCCAGCACACTGGCTGTGCATACAGCATGTCTTCAGGACGCTGGCTCAGGACTCTTTATCAGAACCGTTGCTCAGGACTCTTCCGGGTAGCGCAGCGTGGTCAGGCTCTTCTTCACCGCTTTCAACTGTTCGGCCAGTTTGGGGCCCCGGGTCTTGGCCACGCCCACCGCCAGCACGTCGATCAGCACCAGGTGGGCAATACGCGAGCTGAGCGGGGTGTAGATCTCGGTGTCTTCGTGCACGTCGATGAACAGCGGCAGGCTGACCTCCTGAGCCAGCGGCGATTCGCTGGGACACAGGCCGATCACGGTAGCGCCTGCTTCGCGGGCCAGGCGAACGCTGGCTACCAGCGCCCGGGTTCGGCCTGTCTGCGAGATGGCGACCACCACGTCGCCCTCTTGCAGGGTCACCGCCGACATGTTCTGCATGTGCGGGTCGGCGTAGGCAGAGGTCGAGATCTGCAGGCGGAAAAACTTGTGCTGAGCATCGAAGGCCACCGCGCCGGAGGCGCCAAAGCCGTAGAACTCGACGCGATTGGCCATGGCCAGTGCATTGACGGCCTTGCCCAGCGCATCGTTATCGAGCCGGTCGCGCACCGACAGCAGCGTGCCCACGGTGGAGTCGAAAATGCTATGGGAGAATTCGGCCACCGAGTCGCTGTCGTTCATCGAGAACTGCGCGAACTGGCTTCCGCTGGCCAGCATCTGGGCTAGCTGCAGCTTGAAATCCTGAAAGCCGTTGCAGCCCAGCGCACGGCAGAAGCGCACCACCGTAGGCTCGCTCACCTTTGCTTCGGTGGCCAGGTCCACGATGCGCATGTGAATGACTTCATCGGGGTTGCGCAGCACGAACCGCGCAACCTTTTGTTCGGAGCGACGGAAATGCTCCATGCGGCGTCTCATTTCATCGAACAGGGCGCGGCTCACGTTCAGCTCCTTAAATTCTTGATCGTGCTTGTGCGGCCATAAAGAGACCACAGTATGCCTGAGTGTTGCATCGGGGGCAGCGTCCTTCACGAGAGTACTGCCGTTTAAAAGGCGTTAACCCATTTCTTCAAGAGTCGTCATCATTTTGTCAAGTAGGTTATAGTAAGAAGTGACGTGCCGCACTGCATCATTTAAAAATCAGTCGTCACGGATGCAGGTGGACGTAGGCAACTCACCTGGAGGAGCGTCGATTATGAGAAACGTCGAACGAATGACCTCGGTAAAAAGCGAATTGCTCGACATATTCATGAGTATGGAGGTCGATGAGCATGCCCAACGTCGGCGCAGCGCCGCCCAACGTAGCCTGAGAGCGCGTCGGGGCATCGAGCTGCACCGGGAATTCCAGAAGCTGTCACGGGATATCGCTCCCTTGCCAGACGATGACGACCCGCAAGAGAGCGAACTGCACTAGCCAGCCGAAGAAGAGGCTGGTGAAGGAAGGCGAGAAAGCGTTACACCACGGTAACGCCTTCTCTACTGGGTAAGCTTGCCGACCCAGCGGCGAGTCAGAACAGGCCTGCCAGGAAAACCACCGTGACCCCGATAGGGGCAACGTACTTGGCCAGCAGGTTCCACAGGCTGTAGTCGTAGACATCCAGCCTCAGCTCTTTGCGCGCTTCTTCTTTATCCAGGCAGAAGGCGAAGAACACGATCGCACCCAGGCCGGTCAATGGCAGCAGGATCTTGCTGGTGAAGGTATCCAGCAGGTCGAAGATGTTCAGCCCAAAGAACAGCACGTCTGCCCATACGTTGAACGACAGCAGCGCCGCGACACCCAGTGCCCATACCGCCACGCCGCTGACCAGTGTGGCCACGATTCGTGACATCGACGTGCGCTCTTCGAGAGTTTCCACCACCGGTTCCAGCAGTGAAATGGCCGACGTCAGGGCGGCAAAGGTCAGCAGCAGGAAGAACATCAGGCCCAGAATGGTGCCACCGGTCATGTTGCCAAACGCCAGGGGCAGGGTGACAAAGATCAGGCCGGGGCCTTCGCCGGCACTCAGGCCGTTGGCAAAGACGATGGGGAAGATGGCCAGGCCCGCTAGCAGGGCGATGGCGGTATCCAGCAGGATGACCGTTCGCGCGGTGCTGATCAGGTTGACGTCTTCGCCCAGGTACGAGCCGTAGGCCATCATGATCCCCATGCCCAGCGACAGCGTGAAGAACGCCTGGCCCATGGCCGCCAGTACGACACCGCCATCGAGAGCATCCCAGTCAGGGCTGAACATGAAGCTCAGGGTCTCACCAAAGTAGCCGCTGGTCATGCCGTAACCTACCAGCACCAGCATCAACACCACCAGAGTAGGCATCATGATGCGCGCTGCGCTTTCCAGGCCTTTGGTGACTCCGCGTGCCACGATACCGACGACCAATACCATGAACGCCGTATGCCACAGCAGCAGGGCCGAGGGGCTGCCTAGCATGCCGCTGAAGATGTTGCCAATACTGTCGGCATCCAGACCGTTGAAGCTACCGAGCACCGAGCCCAGCGTATAGTTCAGCGACCAGCCGCCGATGACGCTGTAGAACGAGAGAATCAGAAAGGCAGCCAGGACGCCGCTGACCCCCACCAGCGCCCACGCTTTCGAGCAGCCATGATTGGCGGCCAGTTCGGCCATGGTATTGATGGGGTTCTTCTGACCGCGACGGCCAATCATCCACTCGGCGACCAGAATGGGTAGGCCGACCAGTGCCACACAGGCCAAATAGACCAGAACGAAGGCGGCGCCACCGCTGTCGCCCACCATGTATGAGAAGCGCCAGATATTGCCCAGGCCAACAGCGGAGCCCGCCGCGGCCAGCACAAAGCCCATACGAGATGACCACTGTGCATGTGCAAGTTTTGCCATAAATCACCTGTTTCAGTTCGATTGTAATGGGTCGATATCGGCAGATTGCACCGATGTTCGGAAAAAAGAGATTGCCAGCGTGCTTTTCCGAAAGAACGCGCAATTTATCCGATCAAGGGTAGGCTTGCCAGTGAGCCAGCCTAAAACAGCTGGCTCTGCTTTTCCTCGGCGAAGGGCGTCAGGTCCGCCAAAGCCGCCTTGGCCTGCACCAGGCGATAGAGGTGACGAGCCATCTGGGGAGACTCACGGTTGTCTGCAGTATGCACAAATAAGAAAGGGGTTTTCCCCTGTTTTATCCACAGGATGAGCTGCTCTATCCAGGGCGTGAAGTAGCGTGTGTTGATCGCTTTGTCAATATGTCCAATGAAGCGAATGATGGGTTGTTGACCAGTGGAAAGCACGTGTAGCGGGAGTTTCGGCTTCTCCTGCTGGGCGTGGGCCAGCCCAGCGTGCCCTTCATGCGGCGTAGAGAATACCGGGCGCACATCCAGCATGACTCGGTTGACTGAATAAGTTATCAACAGGCGGTTCAAGACCCTCTCTGCGTCACCCTTGTGGAAAAAAACAGGGTGGCGAACGATATAGTGACGAACTTGGAAAAATTGATCTAGATCAAGTGACAAATCAGGGCTTAGTTGCTACGCTCTAAATATAACTATTTTAACACACATCTACAGCGGTGTGTTCTTCCCCTGTGGAGTTATCTATGTCAAAAAAATCTCATCCAATAATAGAAGAGGAAGCGCCCCTCAAGCGTCAAGAACGAGGGCTTTTTCTGTTTATTGTCGTGTTGCTCTTTCCCATTTTGGCCGTAGCGGTGGTGGGGGGCTATGGCTTTTTGGTGTGGATGTATCAAATGTTTGCAGGCCCCCCTGGCCCGCCGCTATAGCAGTGTCACAAGCTTCTATCTGATCACTTTAAAGGTGTTAACCGCTGCTAAATAAAGTGGTTAACATTCTTTTAACGCAGGAATGCTCATGACGCGCACGGATAACAATAATAATCGGCGCAATCTTTTTCGCCGCTTGTCAGGGCGTGATGATGTGCGTCGGCCGCCCTGGAGCAGAGCTGCCTTTCTCGACCTCTGTACCGGTTGTAACGCCTGCATCGACGCGTGCCCGGAAGGCATTTTGTCCCGCGGTGGCGGTGGCTATCCCGAGCTTAGCTTTGCCCAAGCGGGCTGCTCACTGTGCGGTGACTGCGCAACGGTATGCGCGCCACAGGCGATAGAGCGCGGCGGTAGCGTTAGCGAAGCCTTTGCTTGGCAAGCTGAAGTTCAGCCGCACTGCTTGGCACTGGCGAGTATCCATTGCCAAAGCTGCCAGGACGCCTGCGAGTGGAACGTAATTCGCTTTCCGCTGCGCCCCGGTGGTCGGCCACCGCAACCTGAGATCCACTTAGAAAGCTGCACCGGCTGTGGTGCTTGCTACTCCGCCTGCCCTAACCAGGCAATCTCACTGATAACAAAAGATACCGTCTATGGCTGATCAACTGCTGCACATCATTAGCTTTATCGTTCATGCGCGGCCCGAGGCGCTGAAGCAGACAGCGGAGTGGATTACCCAACATAGCGTTGGCGAAGTGATGGGCGAAGACGCGGCTGGAAAGCTCGTGGTCGTCGCCGAACATACTGACGAACAACAACTATTGGCTTTAATGGATCACGTACGCGAGCAGCCTGGCGTTATTGACGCCGCCTTTGTTTATCACGAAGTCGTTGATGCTCTGTCAGCGGATGAGCCGCACGTACAGGAGGGGGAGCAATGAAACTAACACGCCGAGAGTTTGTAAAGGCGAACGCCGCAGCGGTGGCCGCTGCTACGGCGGGGATGTCGATTCCCGCCGGCGCCAGCAATCTAATTACCCATGCTGATCTGAACCGCTTGCAGTGGGATAAAGCACCTTGCCGTTTTTGCGGTGTCGGCTGTAGCGTCATGGTTGGCACCTATAACGGCCAAATCGTGGCGACTCACGGTGATAACCAGTCCGAAGTGAACCGGGGGCTTAACTGTGTTAAAGGCTATTTTCTTTCCAAAATTCTCTATGGGGAGGATCGCTTAACCCAGCCGCTACTGCGTAAGCGCAACGGTCAATACGCGAAAGATGGCGATTTCGAGCCGGTCTCCTGGGATGAAGCGCTCGACCTTATGGCGGAAAAAATCACCAGCGCCATTCGTGAACATGGCCCAGAGAGCGTCGCGCTGTTTGGCTCTGGCCAGTGGACGATCTGGGAAGGCTACGCGGCCAGTAAGCTATTTAAAGCCGGGCTGCGCTCGAACAATATCGACCCCAACGCCCGCCACTGTATGGCCTCGGCGGTATTCGGCTTTATGCGCACCTTCGGCTCGGATGAGCCCATGGGCGTGTACGACGATATTGAACATGCAGATGCCTTTGTGCTGTGGGGCTCTAACATGGCTGAGATGCACCCGGTGCTCTGGACCCGCGTGACCGACCGTAGGCTCTCTTTCCCGGACACCCAGGTTGCCGTGCTGTCGACTTTTGAGCACCGCAGCTTTGAGTTGGCCGATATCCCCATGATTATGTCGCCCAATGCGGATATCGTGATCCTTAACTACATCGCCAACCATATTATTCAGACCGACCGGGTAAACCGATCATTCGTTGATAAGCATGTCAACTTTGCGCTCGGCACCGATGATATCGGCTATGGCCTGCGCGACGAGCACCCACTGCAACAGGCGGCGAAGAACGCCGATAACGCCAATAGCTGGACGGATATGAGCTTCGAGGAGTTCGCCGACTATGTTGCGCCCTATACTTTAGAGCGAGCCGCGCGAGAGTCCGGCGTCTCTGAAAGTCGCCTTGAAGCCCTGGCGGAGCTTTATGCTAACCCTGATAAGAAGGTGATGACCTTCTGGACCATGGGGGTCAATCAGCATACCCGCGGGGTGTGGATCAACAATCTGATTTACAACCTCCACCTGCTCACCGGCAAAATTTCAGAGCCGGGCAACAGTCCTTTCTCCCTCACTGGCCAGCCGTCTGCCTGTGGCACGGCGCGAGAGGTGGGCACCTTTGCTCACCGCCTGCCTGCCGACCGCGTGGTCACCAACCCCGAGCATCGCCGTGATGCGGAGGAGATCTGGAAACTCCCTGAGGGCACTATCCCTTCGTGGGTGGGCTTTGATGCGGTAGCCCAAAGTCGCCGCCTCAAGGACGGTGACATTAAGGTCTACTGGACCCAGGTGACCAACAATATGCAGGCCGGGCCCAACGTTATGCAGGAGATTTTGCCTGGTTGGCGCAACCCCGAAGCCTTTGTGGTGGTCTCCGACATCTACCCCACCGTTTCAGCACAGTCGGCGGATCTGATTTTGCCTGCGGCGTCCTGGGTAGAAAAGGAGGGCGCCTTTGGTAACTCCGAGCGGCGCACTCAGTTTTTCCATCAGTTGGTCAATGCCCCTGGCGAGGCGCGCTCGGATTTATGGCAGACCGTGGCGCTCTCCCAGCGCATCCGCGTGGCAGACGTCTGGCCAGAGGAACTGCTGGAAGCCGCCCCAGAGATGCGTGATAAAACCCTGTTTGATTTACTGTTCGCCAATGGGCAGGTCGACCAGTTCCCCACCTCCGATATGGAAGAGGGCTACGCCAACGCCGAGGCAGACGATTTTGGCTTCTATATCCAAAAAGGGCTGTTTGAAGAGTACGCCCGCTTTGGCCGTGGCAAAGGCAAAGACTTGGACCACTTCGACGCTTACCACGCCAGCCGGGGCAAGCGCTGGCCGGTGGTGGATGGCAAGGAAACCCTATGGCGCTATCGAGAAGGGCTTGATCCTTATGTAGAGCCCGGTAGCGGCTGGCAGTTCTACGCGAAGCCGGATAATCGCGCGTTAATTTTCGCCGTACCGGACGAGCCACCCCCCGAGGCCCCTGACGCCGACTTCCCTTATTGGCTCTGCACCGGGCGCGTGTTGGAGCATTGGCACACCGGCTCCATGACCCGCCGCGTGCCGGAACTGCACCGGGCAGTGCCTGCCGCGCTGTTGTATATGCACCCAGAAGATGCCCGAGCCGAAGGGTTCCGGCGGGGAAGCGAGGTTAAAGTGGCCAGCCGGCGTGGCGATGTGAACCTGCGGGTAGAAACCCGTGGGCGGGTTAAACCGCCCCGCGGCTTGGTGTACGTGCCCTTTTTTGATGCCTCCTACTTGATCAATAAGGTCACGCTGGATGCAACTGATCCCATTTCCAAACAGACCGATTTCAAGAAGTGCGCGGTGCGCCTTGATCTCGTCAATCTGGCGTAAACAGACTAAGGAGAACAATCATGAAATGGCTTTTTCCTCTCTGTTTATTCACGGCTTTGCTGGGAAGCACGGTCAGTGCAGATGAAACACGCGATGCCTCGGCTCCGGATGGCTTGCGCCCTGGTGGCACCATTAGCCAGACCCAGCCCGCAGCGCCTATCGCCGGCGAGCCGCGGGATAGCGGCCGTGAAGTGCGCAATTACCCAGAGCAACCGCCGGTGATTCCGCACTCAATCCGCGATTATCAAGTCGATATGCGCGTTAACCAATGCTTAAACTGCCATAGCCGTGAACAGGCCGTCAGTGCGGGCGCGCCGATGGTGAGCATTACCCACTTTATGGATCGCCATAAGCAGGTGTTGGCCGCCGTATCGCCGGACCGTTACTTCTGCACCCAGTGCCACGTGCCTAAAACCGATGCCGAACCGCTGGTTCCCAATCGCTTTCAGTCCGTGGAAGAGGTAATGACCGAGGCGCTACGTGAGCGCCAGGAGGGTGGGCAATGAAACGCTTTTTCACCCGCTACTGGCGTATTTTAAGCCGCCCGAGTGTTCACTACAGCCTAGGGTTTTTAACCCTAGGCGGTTTTATCGCCGGCATTATCTTCTGGGGCGGTTTTAACACGGCCATGGAAGTAACCAACACCGAGCAGTTTTGCACCTCCTGCCATGAAATGGAGCGCAACCCGATGCAGGAGCTCAAAACCACCATTCACTACTCCAACCGTTCTGGAGTGCGGGCGACCTGCTCAGATTGCCACGTTCCCCACAGCTGGACGCATAAAGTGGCGCGCAAAATGGAGGCCTCTAAAGAAGTATGGGGCTGGGTGTTTGGCTCTATTCGCACCGAAGAGCAGTTTGAGGCAAAGCGCCGCCAGCTTGCCGAACGTGAATGGTCGCGGCTACAGGCCAATGACTCGCTAGAGTGCCGTAACTGCCACGAATTTGACTCGATGGATTTTACCCAGCAAAGCACGCGTGCCGCCCGTGCCCACTCCACCAACCTTGCTTCGGGTGAGTCGACCTGTATCGATTGCCACAAAGGCATCGCCCACGAGCTGCCGGATATGAGCCCCCGTATAGGTGCCGCCACGTTAGGCATGTCTGATATCGTTTCCTGGGCTGCGCATTTAGAGCTAGAAAGCGGTGTCTACGCCGAGCAGTAGTGGCTTTTTACCCAGCGCCAGCACGCCTCGCTTGAACGGGCGCTGGCGCAGTGCGCGGGTTAAGTGATAGAACAGGCAGTATCGTTAATTCATACGCCAACGTGCTGGGTGGAAAAGAGAATGAGTCAGGGAAAAGTAGTGGTGCTTCATGGCCCTAATCTAAATTTGCTGGGCACTCGCCAGCCCGAAATATACGGGTACGAAACGTTAGACGACGTGAATAACCTGCTGCGCGAAAAAGCGGTAATGGCAGGCTGGGAGATCAGCTGCCTGCAAAGTAACCATGAAGGTGCGCTCATCGACGCCATTCACGCAGCGAGGGTAGATGGCACGCAGGCCATCATTATCAATCCGGCGGCCTATACTCATACCTCGGTAGCGATTCTCGATGCGTTGAACGCCTTTGACGGCAAGGTCATCGAAGTTCATCTCTCTAACGTGCATAAGCGCGAGTCGTTTCGCCACCACTCCTATGTCTCGCTACGGGCAGACGGCGTGATTGCGGGCTTAGGCGTGCAGGGATATAAAGCGGCATTAGAGGCAGTGATGGCTGCCTCCCATCAATAATATAACTCCCTTGTACCGTTAGCTCTTGCCGCCCTTTTAACCTTGGCCCATTCTTCTCTCAGGGCAACTTAGCCCTTGGCGTTTCATTGGCTTGGTAAGGATAGGTGGGGTATGGTTAAATTTTTTCGGGAATTCCGCGAGTTTGCTGTTAAGGGCAACGTGATTGATATGGGATGTCGTCAGACGAACCAGTCGATCCTGACGTCCCAGCGAGTAGATCTCTTCATACTGCGCTCCCTTCCGTAACGGGATCATCCAGTGGCGCTGTTCGCCTGCTTGCTGCCACGCATGCAGCAGACCCAGCGAATAAAACCCACGGTCAAATAACGTCAGTGAGTGGTCAGGTGTACTGGCGATCAGGTCTGTCGTTAACGCCACTTCGCCCGTCGAGATGCTGTCAAACGCGGCGCCCGTGATTAGGTGGCTCGTCAGCTCCATTTGACACACCATCCGCACCTGCGGGTAGCTCGCTTCTCGGTAGGCGTTACGCGTACGTGTAAAAGCCGCTTGGTTGTCAGGCGTGTCAGGCGTTCGCCATACCACTCCGTCTACGCCTAGCAGCCTGAGACCACACCAATGAGGGTGAGGGGTTTGTTCGTGCCACAGGTCCTGCGTTTGCTCGAACACACGTTTGACAGCCTCTACCCCGAGGCGTTGACGTGCTTGGACAACGGCGCTGGGTGCCACGAAAGGACGTTGGCCGGGTAAGACAATATCAAGCTGATGAACGACTTGCCCCATCGGGATGTGCCGGAACAAGGCCATGCCGACAATCGACCAGACCACCATCTCAAGCGGTAAACGGCGCTTACGCAAGGTGGCTACACCGGCGTGCGCTAGGCATTCGTCAATCAGCTCGGGGGAGAGAACATCCGCGAGGCTGGAGAAGTGTTCAGGTGAAACGCGAGTGATGGCATCAATGGCCTGACTAAAATGCATAAAAATCCGGTATCAGAGAATCACTGATACCGGAATATCGCATTGTCAGCTCATTGATGAAACTCTTAACTGACTGGCATTAGTGCTCGTGGGCACCCTTTTTGCGTTACAGAAGGCGGTTATGCCGTCTTTTTCGCCGCTTTCTTATCGCTTTGCGTGTTGTCACTGGCATCGCTGGGCTGTGGCAGTGAAGGCAGCGACTTGGCCAGCATGTCCACGCTGTGCCGGTAGTAGAGCTGGCTCTTGTTGTGCTCGCCCAGGCTGGCATACAAGCGTGCAAGCTCGGCACAGACCTCACCGTTCGGCCGCTGGCGCTGGCTGGCCTCGAAATACTCCAACGCCTTTTCCCACTGGCCAACCCGCAGCGACAGGCGGCCGCAGGCCAGCAGCAGTTCCGGGTCGTTGGGGCGCTCTTGCAGCCATTTCTGTGCCTTGGCCAGCTGGCGCGCGGCATCGACGTTCAGCAGGCCATAGCGCTTGACCAGACGCGCATCCCAATGATGGTCCAGGGAGTGATTGAGCAGCCGCTCGGCAATCGGTTCTTCGTTGGATTGCAGCAGGGCTTCGGTGTAGAGCACGATCAGCTCGGTGTTGGCCCGTAGATAGTCGGGCATGTCGGCCCATAGCCCGCGCACACGCTCGATATTGGACGGGTTCTTGGCTTCGAACAGAATCAGCTCCCGGTAGGCCTTGTACTCCAGCTGCTCGCGCTCTTGCTGGGTAATCAGCTTCTGCGCGGCCAGCCGTGGAATGAGGCGACGCAGCCCTTCCCAGTCGTTGACGCTCAAATGCACCTGCTTGAGCAGTTTCAGCACTTGAGGATGGTTGGAGAGCTGCTTGTCCAGTCGGTTGAGGATCGCCAGCGCTTCTTCGGGCTGTTGGCGGTCGATCATCAGCTGGGCCTGCATCAGGCCAATGGCGGTGTCGGCGCCGTCGGTGGTGAGTTGCGCCTGATTCAAGTGCTCCTGAGATTTCTCGTGGTAGCCCTGATAGTGGGCTGCCAGGGCGGCTGCCAGGTAGTTCACCAGCGGGGTACTGGAGTCATCGGCAGCACGCACCAAGGTCTTCTCGGCTTTTTTCCAGCGGCCTTCGGTGAGCGCCACCAGCCCATGTACGGTGCGCTTCATGGCGCGGCGGTTGCGGGCGCGGCTATTCCAGGTGCGAAAGCGCCCCACGGGACGAATGATACCGGTCAGCAGGCGCAGCATGAAGTGCAGCACGATGAAGGCCGCCAGCAGCAGTACCAGACCGAACCAGAACGACGTCTGGACCGAGGTGTCGCCCACTCGAATCAGCCAGTAGCCGGGCACTGACATCATCAGGTGCCCGAGCAGTGCGCCAACCGCCAGGCCTGCAATGATCAGCAGGATAAGTTTTCTCATGCATCACCTCCGCCCTGGCGGCGCGACTCGAAGCGGTTTTCGATGAAGCTGGCCAGTGCCTGCTGGGAAGCACTGATGTCCGGCAGCTCGGGCTTGACCTGAACCTGCTTGAGCTCCTGCAGACGCGCGATGACGCTCTGGGTTTCTTCGCGCTCGGTGGCGTAGTAGCCATTCAGCAGTTCCAGCGCCTTGTCGAGGCTGGCTTCATACAGTTCCTGCTCTTCTTGCAGCAGGGCCAGCTGCGACTGCTCCAGCACCAGACGCAGGCTTTGACGCAGATAGGACTCTTGTTCCGGTGTGATCAGCGCTTCGAGGGCTTCATCGTGATGACGAATGACCACGAGGTCTTTCAGCTCTTCACCGAAGCGGGCCAGCTGGCGCTGGAAAGTGCCGGTCGGCGGCTGCTCGATTCCTGATGTTACGGCGCGCTCTTCGATCTCTTGGGAGAGCCGCAGGCCTGCAATGCGCTCCTGCTGCGCGTTGAGCGCCAGGTAGATACCGGTACGGTCGACACGGGGCACGGCATCCAGAGCGGCCAGCTCGCTGGCGATTTCTCGGCGCACCGAGGTGAGTGCCGGGTTGTCGGCATCGACCAGGCGAGCGTCGGCAGTGCGCAGCAGGGCCGCGGCACCATCCACATCGCCTTCGAGCTGCAGACGCTGGTTCGCCAGACGCAGCAGGTAGGCGGCTTCGGCGTGTAGCCAGTCGCGTTCGTCGGTTTCCTGCTCTTGTGACAGTTGGGCCAGCACCTCATCCAAAGTGCTGTTGACGTCGCTGCGGTAGCTGTCCAGCTCGCTGCGCAGTTCGCTCATGGTGCTTTCCAGCGCCTGACTGCGCTCGGCCTCACCGGACTCTAAACGTGCTTCCAGGTCGCTGACCGAGGCTTGTGTGGCGCTGTTCTGGGTCTGTTGGGCCAGCTCGTCGATGCGCTGCTGCTGGCTATCCAGGCGCTGCCAGCCTTGCCAGGCAACGATACCCAGGGCGAGTGCCAGGATAACCACCAGCGCAATGGCAATGCCGCCACCCTTGCCGTTTCCGCCACCGTTGTTGGAGGGCGGCGGCGTGGGCTTCGCGCCGCCGCCTGCTGGAGCAGGCCCGCTGTGCCTGGCAGGCTTTTCATCTGCCGGTTTGGCGGTGGGTTTGGTATCTGTGACGCTCTCTTTCGGGGTGTCGGCCGCTGCGGTTGCCGCAGGGGTCGCTGCCGTATTGCTGGTGTTTTTATGCCGCCGCCGTGAACGGCTGTTCTTGGCGGCATAAGACGAAGAGCCGTGGGTGCCCGAGTCTCGGGGCGCGGTGGCGTCACCAGCAGGGGTGCTGCCCTTGGATGCATCGGTAGACGCCTGGTTGACGCCTTCCTGATCAGTTGGTTGTTTGCTCATCTGTCGCTAGCCCTTATTAAGTTCCTTGATCGACATCGGCACCCTAGGGGTTGCAGGACTGATCCAACGCGGCCACCAGCGCAGCCGGCGTTGCTCCCGACGCCACCTTGAGGTCACAAAAACCCAGTCTACCGGCCAGTGTAGCTAAACGGCGACTGGAAACGATTAGCGGTTGGTTCAACGCAGCTGGACCGCACCATTTTGCCAGATATTCAAGTAGTTCGCCGCTGGTGACGATTAACGCTCGGTAATGGCCGTTTGCCAGACACTGCTGCATGGCCGCCGAGGGCGGCTGGTATACGCGCCGATAAACGGCCAGCCGAGTGACGCAGGCGCCCCGCTCGGTCAGCGTGTCCGCGAGCAGGGTGCGTCCGCCTTCTCCAGCGACCAGCAGCACCCGCTGATGGTCCAGGCGGGCCAGCGAGGCCAACGACAGGAGTGCTTCGCTGGTGTCTTCCCCCCACTGGGGCGGGGGAACACGCACTCGTACGCCAAGCTGGTCATGCAGTGCACTGGCAGTACTGCGGCCCACGCTGTAATAATCGATGCCGATTGGCAACTGCGGCCAGTAGCGATCCAGCGCTTCACTCAAACAGTAAGCGGCAAAGGGACTGACGACTACTATCTTATGGTACTGATCGATATCCAGCCAGATTTGGCGCTGCGTCGCATCTTCCGCCAGTGCTTCCAGGCGCATGACGTCCAGAGGTGCAACCTCCCACCCCTGCTCGCCTAGCGCGTAGGTCAGTGCGTCGCCGCGTTCACCGGGGCGACAAATCAGCACCGGTAGCGTCATACGTTGCTGCCGTAGACCTCGGCCAGGATGTCACCAGCCCCCTGATCCAGCAGCTCTTCGGCGATGCGAATGCCCAGTGCTTCCGGTTCGTGAATGGAGCCTCGGCCTTCGGCACGCAGTACCTCGGTGCCTTCCGGGTTGCCCACCAGGCCGCGCAGCCAGAGCGTGTCATTGGACTTGTCCAGTACGGCGTGGCCTGCGATGGGCACCTGGCAGCCGCCTTCCAGGCGGGTATTCATGGCGCGCTCGGCGCGCACACGGGTGGCGGTGTCCGGGTCATCCAGCGGGGCCAGCAGTGCAATCAGGTCGGGATCGTGCAGGCGGCATTCGATGCCCAGCGCCCCCTGGCCGCAGGCAGGCAAGCATACTTCCGGTGGAAGCGCCTGGGCGATCCGGGCGTCCAGCCCCAGGCGCTGCAGGCCTGAGGTTGCCAGGATGATGGCTTCGAACTCGCCGTCGTCCAGCTTGGCCAGACGAGTTTGTACGTTGCCGCGCAGGTTGAGAATCTGCAGGTCTGGGCGCGCTTCACGAAGCTGCAGGCCTCGGCGCAGGCTGGCGGTACCAATGCGAGCGCCTTCCGGCAGTTCCTCGACGCTGGCGTAGTGGTTCGAGACAAACGCATCGGTTGGGTCGGCGCCTTCCAGAATAACCGACAGCCCCAGCCCTTCAGGGAAGTACATCGGCACGTCCTTCATGGAGTGCACGGCGATATCGGCGCGGCCATCCAGCATGGCGTCTTCGAGCTCCTTGACGAATAATCCTTTACCGCCGATTTTGGAAAGCGGCGTGTCGAGGATCTTGTCGCCTTTGGTGGACAGCGGAACAAGCTCGACCTCCAGACCATCGTGGGCCGCCATCAGGCGGTCGCGAACATACTCGGCTTGCCACATGGCCAACTGGCTTTTTCGCGTGGCGATGCGCAATTTCGTGATGGGTAACACGTTATACTCCCTTTGCCGCTGACACGGCGCGTCGAACTGTGATAATTCTCATCATAAAGCACCCGGCCACACAGTAAAAATAACCGGTACATTCAAGACTCGCACGAGATGCGCCCAACCCTGCCTGGAATGCCCATGTCCGTTGATGAACCGCAAGGCAAGTTAGACCAGTTCTTCCTGCTTTCCCAGGACTTGTTCTGCTGCATCGACTTTGCGGGCAAGCTGCTCAGCGTCAACCCACGCTTCGAGACCTTGCTGGGCTATGAGGCGTCGGCGCTACTGGGCAAGCCCTGCGGCGTCGTGGTGGAGCCCCGTGACCATCCGGCCATCGAGGAGGCCCTGGCGCGGCTGTGTCGTGGCGACAAGCTCGACGCCTTTTCGGTGTGTGCACTGACCGCCGATGGGCGCCGGGTGTGGATCGAAGTCACCGTCTCTACCGGCGATCGGGTGATCTACGTCATTGCTCGGGATATTACCCAGCGCAAGACGGTAGAGAAGCAGCTAAGACGTAACCAACGGTTGTTCAGGATTGCCGGTGAAACCGCTCATATCGGTGGCTGGTATGTCGATACGGTCAACAATGTGCCGGTGTGGTCCGATGAGCTGTGTCATATCCACGGCATGCCTGCCAGGTTTCAACCTTCCACGGACGAGGCGTTTGCATTCTACGCGCCGACGTCCCGTGAGCGGCTCAAGCGCGATTTTCAGGCCTGTGCGGCGGAGGGTGTCAGCTTCGACGGCGAGTATGAAGTCATCACCCGCCAAGGGCAGCGGCGCTGGGTGCGTGCCATTGGCCGAGCCGTGCGCGATGAGCAGGGGCAGATCATTCAGGTTCAGGGCTCTAGCCAGGACATTACCCAGCGCAAGGCTACCGAACGCCAGTTGACCCTGCTGGAGCGCAGCGTGGAGTCCAGCACCAACGGTGTGGTGATCGTCGATGCGCAGCAGCCGGACCTGCCGATGGTCTACGTGAATGCCGCCTTCGAGCGCATCACCGGTTACTCCAGGGATGCGGCGCTGGGGCGCAACGGTCGCTTCCTGCAGGGCGAAGAGACGGATTCGGTAACGCTGGCACTGTTACGCAAGGGCATCCAGGAGCAGCGGGACGTGCACGTGGTGATCCGCAACTATCGCCGCAACGGCGCGCCATTCTGGAACGATCTGTACATTTCCCCCGTGCGTGACGACGACGGCGTGGTGACCCATTTCATCGGCGCTCAAAACGACATTACCGCCCAGCGCGAGTATCAGGCCCAGCTGAGTCATAACGCCAACCATGATGCGTTGACAGGGCTGCCCAACCGGCTGCTGCTGGATCAGCGGCTGGCCCAGGGGTGCCTGCTGGCCAAGCGTTATCACCGTTATTTGGCCGTACTGTTTATCGACCTCGATGATTTCAAGCCCATCAACGACACTCTGGGTCACGAAGTGGGCGACTTCATGCTGTTGGAAGTGGCCAAGCGGCTGGAGGGAGAGCTGCGGCCCTGGGATACCGTGGCGCGCTTTGGTGGTGACGAGTTTATCGTGCTGTTGCCGGACCTCGCCCATGAGCACGATGTGTTGCAGGTGGTCGAGCGGCTGCTGGCCCGGGTGTCGGCACCTTATTGGTATCGCGGCAGCGAGCTGCGCATGACCGCCAGCATTGGCATTGCCACCGACGACGGCACCATCAAGGAGCCGCGCCAGCTCATTCAGCAAGCCGACCTCGCCATGTACAAGGCGAAGCGGCGGGGGCGCAACACCTTCCAGTGGTACACCGACGAACTGAACCGCAAGGTGACCGAGCGCGTCAATCTGCGTCATGCACTGCAGCAAGCCATCGAGCAGCGCCAGTTCGAGCTCCACTACCAGCCGCAAATCGATCACCGTGGGCGAGTGGCGGGGGTCGAGGCGCTGATTCGCTGGCATCACCCGGTGCGGGGCAATATCCCGCCTACCCAGTTCATCAGCCTGGCCGAAGACACGGGCCAGATCATTCCGATCAGCGAGTGGGTGCTGGCCACCGCATGCCGCGATGCGCTGGAACTCAATGCGCTGAACGACACCCCAATCACCGTGGCCATCAACGTCTCGCCGATGCAGTTTCAGCGCCCGGGGTTTCTCAATTCGCTAGAGCAGGTGCTGGCCGACAGTGGCTTGCCGCCGGGGTTGCTGGAGGTGGAACTGACCGAAGGGGTGTTGATGGATAGCGCCGAAACCACCATCCAGGCATTGAGCGCCATTCGGCGGCTGGGCGTACACATTGCGCTGGATGACTTTGGTACCGGGTTCTCCAGCCTCAGTTACCTCAAGCGCTTGCCGATCAACAAGCTGAAGGTGGATCACTCCTTCATACGTGATGTGGCCAACGATACCCGCGACGCCGCTATCGTCGAGGGGGTGGTGACCATGGCCGACAAGCTCGGCCTTGAAGTGCTGGTCGAGGGGGTGGAAACGGGCGAACAGTTTGCCTACCTCCGCCAGCTCCAGTGCGACCATTTTCAGGGCTACTACTTCGCCCGCCCGATGAGCCTGGCGGCGCTGAAAGACTTCTTGCGCACGCCGCTTGGCTTCCTGGATGCCCCTGCTGAACGGCCGTGAAGGTGAGGGCTGCCGAGCACACTGAGCAGAGTGCTAAAACGGCATGCCGCTCGGCGGGGTGACTCTGGTACACTTTCCGGTAACGACTCCTTTAGTTTTGTCAGCAGGATATATCACCGATGAGCCAAGCTACGAATCAGTCCTGGGGCGGCCGCTTCAGCGAGCCTACCGATGCCTTTGTCGCACGCTTCACTGCGTCTGTGAATTTCGACCAGCGCTTGGCGCGCCAGGATATCCAGGGCTCGATTGCCCACGCTACCATGCTGGCGCGGGTGGGGGTACTCACCGAGGACGAGCGTGACGCCATCATCAATGGCCTGACCGAGATTCAGGGCGAGATCGAGCGCGGCGAGTTCCAGTGGTCGGTGCCGTTGGAAGACGTGCACATGAACATCGAAGCGCGGCTGACCGACAAGATCGGCATCACTGGTAAGAAACTGCACACCGGCCGTTCGCGCAACGACCAGGTGGCCACCGATATTCGCCTGTTCATGCGTGATGAAATCGATGTGATCGAGGCCGAACTGACAAGGCTGCGCGATGGCATGATCACGCTGGCCGAGCGGGAAGCCGATACCATCATGCCTGGCTTTACCCACCTGCAGACGGCACAGCCGGTCACTTTCGGCCACCACCTGCTGGCCTGGCAGGAAATGCTGGCCCGCGATCACGAGCGCCTGCTGGATTGCCGCAAGCGGGTCAACGTGATGCCGCTGGGTTCGGCAGCGTTGGCGGGCACCACGTACCCCATCGACCGCCACGTGACCGCCGAGCTGCTGGGCTTCGAGCGCCCATCGGAAAACTCACTGGATGCCGTGTCGGATCGCGACTTTGCCATCGAATTCACCAGCTTCGCCAGTATCCTGCTGATGCACCTCTCGCGCATGAGCGAAGAGCTGGTGCTGTGGACCAGCGCGCAGTTCAATTTCATCGACCTGCCTGACCGCTTCTGCACCGGCTCCTCGATCATGCCGCAGAAGAAAAACCCCGACGTACCCGAGCTGGTGCGTGGCAAGACAGGCCGCGTGTATGGCCACCTGATGGCGCTGTTGACGCTGATGAAGTCCCAGCCACTGGCCTACAACAAGGATAACCAGGAAGACAAGGAGCCGCTGTTCGATGCCGTCGATACCGTGCGCGACTGCCTGAAAGCCTTTGCCGACATGGTGCCCGCCATCGAGCCGAAGAAAGACAGCATGTACGAGGCGGCGCGGCGTGGATTCTCGACCGCCACCGACCTGGCCGACTATCTGGTACGCAAGGGCGTGGCTTTCCGTGATGCTCATGAAATTGTCGGCCTCTCCGTGGCCTACGGCCTGAAGAGCAAGAAAGACCTCTCGGAAATGACGCTGGAAGAGCTGCAGCAGTTCTCCGCGATCATCGAGCAGGACGTTTTCGAGGTGCTGACACTGGAGGGCTCGGTGGCGGCGCGTAATCACATTGGTGGCACGGCGCCGGACCAGGTGCGTGCAGCCGCCAACCGTGCCCGTGACGCGCTGAAAGCGCTCCAGGGTGCCTCATGATGCGCGCGGCCACTGCCTTCGGCGCGCTGCTGCTGGTGGCTCTGCTGCTGGCGGGCTGCGGCCAGAAAGGGCCGCTCTACTTGCCTGACGACACATCCGATTCGGCCGCCGAGCAGGAGGGGTAATGGATCACTTTAACTATCGCGATGGCGTGCTCTATGCCGAAGACGTCCCGCTGACGACGCTGGCCGCCGAGCTGGGCACGCCCTGTTACGTCTACTCCAAAGCCACCCTGGAGCGCCACTTCCGAGCCTACACCGAAGCGCTGGGCGGCCATCCGCACCTGATCTGCTATGCGGTGAAAGCCAATTCCAACCTGGCGGTACTGGGCCTGCTGGCACGTCTGGGGGCCGGGTTCGATATCGTCTCCGTGGGTGAGCTGGAGCGGGTGCTCAAGGCGGGAGGCGACCCTGCCAGGGTGGTGTTCTCCGGCGTGGCCAAGCAGCCCCATGAGATGGCTCGGGCCCTTGAAGTCGGGATCAAGTGCTTCAACGTCGAGTCGCGCCCGGAGCTGGAGCGCCTGAACGCCGTGGCGGGTGAGCTGGGGAAAATCGCCCCGGTCTCGCTGCGCGTCAATCCGGATGTCGATGCGGGTACCCACCCGTACATCTCTACCGGCTTGAAGGACAACAAGTTCGGCATTCCCGTCGATGATGCGCTGGACGTGTATCAACTGGCTGCCAGCCTGCCCCATTTGCGTGTGACCGGTCTGGATTGCCACATCGGCTCACAGCTGACCGAAACCGCCCCGTTCCTGGATGCCCTGGAGCGCCTGCTGCTGCTGATGGAGCGCCTGCGCGAGCAGGGTATCGAGATCGACCAACTGGACCTGGGAGGTGGTCTGGGCGTGCCTTACCGCGACGAGAAGCCGCCCCAGCCCTTCGACTACGCCAGCCAGCTGCTGGCGCGCCTCTCCCGCTGGGAAGGCGGCGAGACCCTGACGCTGCTGTTCGAGCCGGGCCGCTCCATTGCGGCCAACGCGGGCCTGATGCTCACCCGGGTGGAGTTCCTGAAGCCTGGTGAAACCAAGAACTTTGCCATCGTCGATGCGGCCATGAACGACCTGATTCGCCCGGCGCTGTATCAGGCGTGGCAGGCCATCGTGCCGGTGGATACCCGCACGCCCCGTGAGCCGGCCACCTACGACGTGGTCGGCCCGGTGTGTGAAACCGGCGACTTCCTGGGCAAGGAGCGGGAACTGGCGATTGCCGAAGGCGACCTGCTGGCGGTGCGCTCTGCGGGCGCTTACGGTTTCGTGATGGCCTCGAACTACAACAGCCGCCCACGCCCGCCGGAAGTGATGGTGGACGGTGACCGCTACCACGTGGTGCGTGCGCGGGAAAGTCTGGAGAGCCTGTGGGCGGGCGAAGCGCTGCTGCCGGAAGGGGCGCGCTGATGCTGCTGCACTTCACCAAGATGCACGGGCTGGGCAACGACTTCATGGTGATCGATCTGGTCACCCAGCGTGCCCGCCTGCGCGACGAGCAGATCCGCCAGTTGGCGGATCGGCGCTTTGGTATCGGTTTTGATCAACTGCTGATCGTCGAACCCCCGCGCGACCCGGACATGGACTTTCGTTATCGTATCTACAACGCCGACGGTAGCGAGGTGGAAAACTGCGGTAACGGAGCGCGCTGCTTTGCCCGCTTCGTGCGTGACCAGCGCCTGACCCACAAGCACGAAATTCACGTGGAGACCGCTGGCGGCCCGCTGGTACTCAACGTCCAGCACGATGGCATGGTGCGGGTGGACATGGGCGCGCCGCGCTTCAATCCGGCCACGCTGCCCTTCGAAGCCACCGGCGACCAGCCTCTCCACGAGGTGGAGGTAGACGGTGAAACGCTCTCCCTTGGAGTGGTTTCCATGGGCAACCCCCATGCCGTGCTCCAGGTCGAGGATGTCGAGCGTGCGCCCGTCGAACGGCTGGGTCCGCTGCTGGAGTCGCATCCTCGCTTTCCCAAGCGCGTCAACGTGGGCTTCATGCAGGTCGTGTCGCCCAACGAGATTCGCCTGCGGGTCTTCGAGCGAGGCAGCGGTGAAACGCTGGCCTGCGGGACCGGGGCCTGTGCGGCGGTGGCTAGTGGCATTCGTCAGGGGCTGCTGAAAAGCCCGGTCAAGGTCTCCCTGCCGGGTGGCCAGCTGAGTATCGAGTGGCCTGGCCCAGAAGCCTCGCTGGTCATGGTGGGGCCCGCTACCCGAGTGTTCGACGGTCGGGTATCACTCAACTGATTCGAGGAGAACGGTGATGTCTCAAGCCCCTGAGCCGCGTAAAACGCTGGACCCGGACCAGGTCGCGTTCTGGCTGGCCCGCCATCCCGATTTTTTCATCGGTCGTGAGGGGCTGCTGCAACAGCTGAAAGTCCCGCACCCGCATATCGAGGGAGCGGTGTCGCTGCTCGAACGGCTGGTCATCGACCTGCGCCAGCGGGCCGAAACGGCGGAGGGCCGCCTGGAGCACCTGCTGGAAACCGCCCGCCATAACGAAACCCAGTACCGCCGCCTGCGCGAAACGCTGCTCAGCCTGGTAGAAGCAGAAGACCGCGATGCCTTGGCGCAAGCGCTGGCGACCCAATTGAGCGAGCGTTTCCAGACGCCCGCCATGGCGCTGTGGTGCCCGGCCTCCTTGAGTGACGCAGAGCCCGCGCCGCCGCAAGCGCCCCGGCATGTGCTGGACCAGCACGCCGGTGCTCGCCTGGCGGCGTTGCTGGATGGTCGCACCAGCCGCTGCGCCAAGCTCAGCGTCAGCGACTGGAAGTGCCTGCTGCCCCATGCCAAGCCCCCGCGCAAGGCGGGCTCTTGTGCGATTACGCGGCTCTCCGCAGGCGAATCCCTGGGCTATCTGCTGCTCGCCAGCCCCGACCCCGAGTGCTACCGCGCCAGCATGGATACGCTGTTTACCGAGTATCTGGGGGATATCGTTGCTCGGCTGTTGCTGCGCCTGGGGCCGCTGGGTTCGGTACCCCATGGAGAGTGACTCTCCGCTGGCGCAGGCGATAGAGGGCTATCTGGCCCATCTGGCCAGCCATGCCAGCCCGGCGACGGTGGCCGCGTATCGGCAGGATCTGAACGCGTTCTGCCAGTTTGCCCTGCAGCGCGGCGTCACTCAGCCCCATGGCTGGGACACGGCGCTGGCGCGGGCCTTCCTGGGGGCCGAGCGCAGCCGTGGCCTTGCGCCCCGCAGCCTGGCTCGCCGCCGAGCGGCGCTTTCTCGGTTTGCCGATGCGCTGGTGGAGCGCCAGGTACGGGCGGACAACCCCGTCGCGCTGCTGCGCACCCCCAGGCAGCCCAGCCACTTGCCCCGGCCGCTGGATGTCGATGCGCTGGCCCGTTTTCTGGATACGCCCCACGATGGCACGCCGCTGGCGCTGCGGGATCAGGCCATGCTGGAGCTGTTTTACTCCAGCGGGCTGCGTCTGGCCGAGCTGGCTGCGCTGGATGTCGCCCACTTGGCGGGCCACTACGTGCGGGTCATGGGTAAGGGCAGCAAGCCCCGCCAGGTGCCAGTGGGAGCCCGGGCTCGGCAGGCGCTGGAAGCCTGGTTGGGCTGCCGTGACGGGGTGGCTGCCAGTGAAGAGCAGGCACTGTTTGTCGGCCTGCGCGGGCGACGTCTAGGGCATCGCGGCATCCAAAAGCGACTGGCCCAGCTGTCGGTACTGCGTGGCCTGCCAGAGCATCTTCACCCCCACCGTCTGCGCCACTCGTTTGCCAGCCATCTGCTGGAGTCCAGTCAGGACCTGCGGGCCGTACAGGAGCTGCTGGGGCATGCCCATCTATCGACTACCCAAGTCTACACGCGGCTGGACTGGCAGCATCTGGCCGAGAGCTACGATGCTGCCCACCCACGCGCCAAACGACGTTCCCGCGAGAGTGAAAGTTGAGGTGAGAATCGAAACATGGTCACGTTAGACGCCATCACCTTTGATCTGGACGACACCCTGTGGGACAACCACGGCGTCATGCTCACCACTGAAGAGGGCCACTACCGCTGGTTATTGACGGCGCTGGCGGCCTGGCGAGCGGCCCGCCAGGAGCCGCCGCTGGCACTGGACTACGATGCAGGCGTGGCAGACTATCTGCAGCGCCGCCAGCAGTGGGCCCGCCAGGTGCCCGAGCGTCGCGGCGACTTCACCTGGCTGCGGCTACGGGCGCTGGAAGCGCAGCTGGAGGCCAGCGGGCTACCGCGCAGCGCGGCGCTGCTGTGGGCCGCCGCCGCGATGAACGAGTTTCACCGTCTACGGGTGCAAGTCACGCCTCACCCGGAGGCGGATGGCTTGCTGGCCGCGCTGGCTCAGCGCTATCGGCTGGCCGCCATCACCAACGGCAACATTCATCTCAAGCGCCAGCCGCTGGCCGCCCACTTTCCCATAGCGATTGCGGCCGGTGAGTTACTCGCCCCCAAGCCGGACCCCAAGCCGTTTTTGACCGCGCTCGAACGGCTCGGTACCGTTCCTGCCCGGGCCATGCATGTGGGCGATTCATGGCAAGAGGACGTGCTGCCCGCGCAGCAGTTGGGCATGCACGCGGCCTGGGTGGCCGAACGTGGCGATCAGGCGCTGCCCGCCCGAGTGCATCGCATTGCCCACGTGAAGGAGTTGCCAACGCTGATTGCCTGGCTGGAGCAGCGCCGTTGAAGACGCACCTGACGCACGCTCAGTGTTCGGTTTCCTCGGGCGTGTGCAGCCAGCGGTCCAGGGTCTGGGAAAGCGTGTCCACGCCCTGACGCTTGAGGGAGGAGAAGAGCTGTACCGAGACCAGGTCTTCCCACTCTTTCAGGCGTGAACGCACCTTCTGCAACGCCGCGCTGGCAGGCCCTTTCTTCAGCTTGTCGGCCTTGGTCAGTAGAATATGCACCGGCATGCCCCGCTGGTCGGCGAACTCCAGCATCATCTGGTCGAATTCGGTGAGCGGGTGACGTACATCCATGAGCAGGACCAGGCCGCGCAGGCTGAAGCGGCCGCGCAGGTACTCGGAGAGGTGCTGCTGCCACTCGATCTTGACCGCTTCCGGCACTTTGGCATAGCCATAGCCGGGCAGGTCGACCAGGCGGCGACTTTCATCGTTCATCACGCTGAAAAAGTTGATCAGTTGCGTACGCCCAGGGGTGCGCGAGGTGCGTGCCAGCGCGCTCTGCTGGGTCAGCGCGTTGATGGCACTAGACTTGCCCGCATTGGAGCGCCCGGCAAATGCCACTTCGGCGCCGGTGTCGTCCGGGCACAGGGCCAGCGTGGGGGCGCTGATCAAGAATCGCGCAGTAGGGTAGTTCAGTCGTGGGACTGGGCTATCATGAAGGGTAGACATGATGGTGTTCCTGAAAACAGACATGAAAGAGGGCTCATCGAGCCATCCTGCAGGGATCGCCAAGGTACCGCGACGAATTACCCCAAAAGCAGACATGGACTTGCATTCCCGCCGCTTGGGTGATTCGTTATAATGCATGAGGTTTATAACTGCGACCTGGGGCGCTAGTGTACCATCGCGTTCTAGCCAGCAGCGACCAACAACCTGTTGTTCGTTTCGGCGGAGCTGACCCTGGTAGTGTGCAGAGCCTGGGCAGCGCCCAGGGTGCGTACCAGTCAATAATCAAACGGCATAGTGGAATAGCAATGAGAAAGTTACTGGCAAGCCTGGCAATTACCATGGGTGCCGTTGGCACCGCTCACGCCCAAACGGACTATGAAGCCGACGCAGATGCGGCCGCAGGCCGCGAAATGGCACAAACTTGCGCCGCCTGTCATGGCCAAGCGGGTATCAGCCCTTCGGGCGCTTTCCCCAACCTGGCCGGGCAGCAGATGTCCTATCTGGCCAAGCAAATCATGGACATTCGTGACGGCGACCGCCTGGTGCCCACCATGGCAGGTCAAGTAGACGACTTCTCCGACCAGGACGCCTGGGACGTAGCGGCCTTCTTCGCCGGTCAGGACGCCAACCTGGGTCAAACCAGCGATGAAGATGCCGAGCTGCTCGCCCGCGGTGAAGAGCTGTATCGCGCAGGCGACATGAGCAAGGGCATTCCTGCCTGCAGCGCATGCCATACGCCCACCGGTGTCGGGATCGGCAGTGCCGTCTATCCGGCGCTGTCGGGTCAGCACGTGGAGTACACCATCTCCACCCTGCAGGACTTCGCATCAGGCGAGCGTACCAACAGCCCCAACAACCTGATGGGCGATATCGCTTCCAAGATGAGCGATCGTGACATGGAAGCGGTTGCGAACTACGTATTGGGCCTGAACTAAGCGCTCGATGCCGTGCCCCATCCTGCGCTGAACCGGCAGGGTGGGGAACCTGCCTGTGCAAGCGGTGGTCTTAGCCTCGCCCTTGTTGGCTCGCTTATTCTGGAGAGTTCTCGCTATGTTGAAAACGTTGATGGTCGCCCTGGCTGGTCTAGGTCTTTCCGCTACGGTCAGTGCCCAGGAGTTGGTGGAAGGCCAGCACTACACGCTGCTGGCGTCTCCGGTCGCCACGCAGGTGGAAGAAGGCCAAATTGAAGTGACCGAAGCGTTCTGGTTTGGCTGCCCGCACTGCTACCGGTTGCAAGAGCATGTCAACGACTGGTACGCCACGCTGGAAGACGACGTCAGTGTGATCCACATGCCGGCCACCATGGGCGGTGACTGGAATACCCACGCCACGGCCTTCTACGCCGCTCAGTCGCTGGGTATCGAAGAAGAAATGCATGGCGACTTCTTCGATGCCATCCATCAGGATGGCCGCTCTCTGACCGACCCGGACGATATTGCCGAGTTCTTCGCCAACTACGGCGTCAGTGAAGAAGAAGCCAGGCAGGCGTTGACCGCTTTCAGCGTACGCAGCGATGTCAACAAGGCCAACAGCCGCATGCGTGAAATGCGCCTGATGGGGGTTCCGGCCATCGTGGTGGATGGTCGCTATGTGGTATCGCCACAAACCGCAGGCAGTCTCGAGAACATGCCTCGCATTGCCGATGCCCTGGTGGAAAAAGTGCGTAACGAGCGCGCTCAATAACCGTGCTCGAACACGGCACTACCGGTGAGCCTGCGGGCTCACCACAGGCGCCCGCCGCTCCCTTGCTGGAGCGGGGGCACCTGCGCCTGCTGACGTTCAATCTGCAGGTGGGTATCCAGACCTCTGCCTATCACCATTACCTCACCCGCAGCTGGCAACACTTCTTGCCGCATCCCCAGCGCTTGAAGCGCCTGGCGATGATGGGCAGCGTGCTCGAGCAGTTCGATGTGGTGGGCCTCCAGGAGGTGGATGGCGGCAGCTTTCGCTCCAGCCGTGTCAACCAGGTGGAGTTTCTCGCCGCCCAGGCAAAATTCCCGCACTATTTTCAGCAGCTGAACCGCAACCTGGGGCAGTTCGCTCAGCACAGCAACGGGCTGCTGTCGCGGCTGGTGCCGAGCCGTATCGAAGAGCATCGGCTGCCCGGGATGCTGCCAGGGCGAGGCGCGATTCATGCCCGCTATGGCGATGGCCCCGATGCCCTGCACATCTTCGTGGCCCACTTGGCCTTGAGCCACCGTGGCCGAGTACGCCAACTGGACTACCTCAGCGACATCATTCAGCCGCTGCGCCATGTGGTCGTGATGGGGGATCTCAACTGTACGCCGGATCAACTGCATGCCCACGAGCGTTTCAGCACGTCGTTGCCGCTACATCCGGTGAAGCCGCTGCTCAGCTACCCCTCTTGGCAGCCGCGTAGGGCGCTGGATCATATTCTGCTGTCCCAAACGCTGGAAGCCGCAGAAGTGCGCGTGCTGGATCATCTGTTTTCCGATCACTTGCCCATCGCGGTCGACCTGCCCTTGCCCGCAGCCTGCGTCAGTGCGCTGGCAGAGGCCGAGCACGCGCAAACCCATGGGCGCCCATAGCCAGACGTACGGCCCAGACGGATGGATAAGCGTTTAATCCCGTGAATAGGGATGACGTCAGGCCCAGAATCAGCGATGATTCTGGGCCGTTTTTATTCATGCTGGGACATCTGCTATGCCGACGAGTGCTCAAGAGCCACGTTTATTGCGTTGGCTGGACTGCGTAACCGAGGGGATTGGCCGAGCCATTGCTTGGCTGGTGATCATCATGATGCTGGTCCAGTTTGCCATTGTCATTATGCGCTACTGGCTGGGCATCAACAGCATCGTCATGCAGGAGTCGGTGATGTACATGCATGCCGCAGTGTTCATGCTCGGCGCCGCCTGGACTCTCAAGCGCGATGGCCATGTGCGGGTCGATATTTTCTATCGCCGCCTATCGGCGCGTGGGCGGGCCTGGATCGACCTGTTGGGCACGCTGCTGCTGCTGATTCCGGTGTCGCTCTTCATTGCGTTCAGTAGCTACCGTTACGTGCGTAGCAGTTGGGCCATCCTGGAGCGCTCGCCGGATGGCGGCATTCCCGGTGTTTATCTGTTGAAAACGCTCATGCTGGTGATGGTGGCGCTACTGCTACTGCAGGCGGTGGCGCAACTGATTCGCCAGACCTTGATATTGCGCGGCAAACTGACCACCACGCCCCCTACTCATGAGGAGATCATCTAGTGCTGGCGACCTTATTAGACATGATGCCGCTGGTACTCTTTGCTGCGGTTTGTATCGTCCTGATGCTGGGGTATCCGGTGGCGCTTTCGCTGGCGGGCACCGCATTGGCCTTTGCCGGGATCGGGCTGCTGCTGCAGTCCATGGGCGTCGATGTACCCTTCGAAGCGCGCATGATGAACGCCATGCCCAACCGGCTTTACGGCATCATGACCAATGCCACGCTGCTGGCGGTGCCGTTGTTCGTGCTCATGGGCGTCCTGCTGGAGAAGTCGCGGGTGGCGGAAACGCTGCTGGACGCCATGGCCATGGCCTTCGGCGCGCTGCGCGGCGGCCTGGGTATCGCGGTGGTCATCGTCGGCATGTTGCTGGCGGCCTCCACGGGGATCGTCGGGGCCACGGTCGTCACCATGGGGCTTCTGTCGCTGCCCACGATGTTGAAGCGCGGCTACTCGCCCGCGCTGGCCACGGGCACGATCTGTGCCACGGGTACGCTGGGGCAGATTATTCCTCCTTCGATTGCGCTGGTGCTGCTGGGCGATGTGCTCTCCAACGCCTACCAGCAGGCGCAGCTCTCCATGGGCGTGTGGAGCCCGAAAACCCTCTCCATTGGTGACCTGTTCATTGGTGCACTGGTGCCTGGCCTGCTGCTGGTGGGGGTGTACATCATTTACCTGCTGGTGGTGGCGTGGTGGAAACCGGACGCGGCACCGGCGGCGGACCGTGAGGCTCTAAAGGCCGAGCTGGGGCACACCGGCAGCATCTGGCCGCTGCTGCTGAAAGGCTTGCTGCCTCCGGTACTGCTGATCGTGGCGGTGCTTGGCTCGATTCTGGGGGGCTTTGCAACGCCTACCGAAGCGTCGGCGGTAGGGGCGTTTGGCGCGCTAGTGCTGGCGGCGACCAATCGCCAGCTGAGCATCAAGATGCTCAAGAAGACACTCCACTCCACGGCGCAGGTCACCAGCATGGTGTTCCTGATCCTGATTGGCGCTGCGCTGTTTTCACTGGTGTTTCGCGCTTACGGTGGTGAAGAGCTGGTCACCGAGCTGTTCGAAGCCATGCCGGGCGGGGTCGTTGGAGCCACGCTGGTGGTCATGCTGGTGATCTTCCTGCTGGGCTTCATTCTCGACTTCATCGAAATCACCTTCGTGGTGGTGCCCATCGTTGGGCCCGTTCTGCTGGCCATGGGCGTAGACCCCATCTGGCTGGGCATCATGATCGCGGTCAACCTGCAAACGTCGTTCCTGACCCCGCCGTTCGGCTTTGCGCTGTTCTACCTGCGCGGCGTGACCCCGGCCAGCGTGCCGACCTCGGCCATTTACAAGGGCGTGATCCCGTTCATCATTCTGCAGCTGGGCATGTTGTTGGCGCTGGCGCTGTTTCCGGGCATCGCCACCTGGCTGCCCTCTGTCCTGTAGCGAGCGATTGGCGACATGATTGCAAACGTACTGACCATCGCTGGCTCCGACCCCTCGGGCGGGGCGGGCATTCAAGCGGACCTGAAGACCTTCTCGGCGCTGGGCACCTATGGCACTAGCGTGATCACGGCGCTGACGGCACAAAATACCTGCGGTGTCGCCGGGGTGCATGGCGTCCCGGTGGCGGCCATTCGCCAGCAGTTGGAGCACCTGTTGGCCGATGTGCACATCGATGCCGTAAAAATTGGCATGGTGGCCAGCCGCGACGTGGCACAGACCATTGCCGACGTGCTGCAGCAGCGTCGCCCGCGCTGGATCGTGCTGGACCCGGTGATGGTCGCGAAGAGCGGTGACGTGCTGGTGGACGATGCTGGCATCCGCGCCGTGCGCGATATTCTGGTGCCGCTGGCGGATGTGATCACTCCCAACCTCCCCGAAGCCGCAGTGCTGCTGGACCGCGCGCGGCCCGCGTCGCTGGAGGACATGGAGTCGCTGCTGCCCGCGCTGGTGGCCTTGGGCGCGCCTTACGTGGTGCTCAAGGGGGGGCATCTACGGGGCGAAACCTGTCCGGATTTGCTGGCCTCCCCTCAGGGCCAGCGCTGGCTGGCCGCCGAGCGGATTGCTACCGACAACCTGCACGGCACCGGCTGTGCGCTGTCATCGGCGATCACGGCGTGCCTGGCGAGGCTGCCCGCTCAGGCAAGCAGCGAAGCTCCCATCGAGGCGATCACCACCGCCAAACAGTGGTTGCACGACGCCCTGGCTGCCAGCGAGCGGCTCAACGTGGGCCAGGGGCGAGGGCCGGTTCACCACTTCCACGCCTGGTGGTAACGGCGCTGGGGGGCAGCTTGATCTGGGGCATGCGCGGATAAAGTCGGCTTGCGAGATGCGCAAACGGGCACCATGCTGAAGGGTGCCCGTTTCATCCAACCGACTGCGCTATTCGGCCAAGGAGCATGCCCATGTCTCGCTCGCTGCTGTTTGCCTCCGATCTTTCCCGGGAAAATCGCGCCGCGTTCGCACGCGCGCTGCGCCTTGCCCAGGAGCAAGGTGCTTCCCTGAACACGCTGCACGTGCTCGACCCTTATCTGCCGCATCGCACCCTGCATGACCTGGAGCAGGCCATCAGTGATGATATCAGCGCCACGCTGACGGATTTAAGTGAAGACTACGCTCTGGCGCTGCCTCCGCTGATGATCCAGACCGTGGTGGGCGAGCCCCATGCGGAAATCGTCCGCGAGGCCCACGAGCGTCACGCATCGCTGATCGTGCTGGGTATGCATCGCAAGCGCGGCCAGAAGGAGCTACTGCAGGGCACCACCATGATGCGCGTGCTGCGCAGCGCGCCGTGCCCGGTGGTCATCGCGTTCACCCCGCCTACGCAGGCCTGGCAGCATATTGTGGTGCCCATCGACTTTTCACTGACCGCACGCCAGACACTCAAGGAAGCCCTGATACGCTTCCCGGAGGCGCATATCACCCTGCTGCATGCCTGGAGCCTGCCGGGCGAGCGTGAGGTGGGTAATCAGGCCTTCTACGCCCAGTGGCGAGACCATGAGGTCAACCGGCTGCGCACGGCGCTGGACAACGAAGTCGATAGCCTGATGGACGAACTGCAGGGCGTGCCTGATACGCAGCTGGTACTGGAGCCGGGCAACCCCTGCGATGTGCTCGGCGACTATATCAAGCGCCATTCGCCTGACCTGGTGATGCTGGGAAGCCGCAGCCGACCCCAGCAGCCCAACCCGCTTACCGAGATGCTGCTGAGCGAGCCGCACTGCGATGTGATGATCTGCCGCCCCTGGTAGCGCCGCCAGTCCTTTGGTTGTACGGAACCTTTACGCATAACATGGGCATGTATAGCGTAGGGGTTTCTGTTCCGTCTGCCTTGGGAGGAAAACACCGCGCGGCGACTCAAGCAATCCACTCCGTTCACCACAGCGCGGCTAGCAGTTCGACCGTGTGGTCGAAGACCAGGGCCAACGCTACATCCTGCTAGGCAGTGGCGTGTTCCGCTACATGATCTGGACGGCCTGCGCGGGGGCCTACTACCAGCTGGAAGGCGAAAACGAGCCGCAACCGCTGGGCGAAGGTTTTCGGGATGCCCTGTTAGGGCGCCGCTGAACTGCGCTAGACTCTTGCCTTTCAGCCATTCCAAGGGTAGCCGTAACGTGAAGGCTTTGATTCAACGGGTAACCACCGCCAGCGTGACGGTGGAGGGGCAGGCCATTGGCGCTATCGATCACGGGCTCGTGGCGCTGATCGGCGTCGAAAGAGGCGACAGCGAGGCTAATGCCGACAAGCTGTTGCACAAGCTGCTGAATTACCGCGTGTTCAGTGACGAGGCGGGCAAGATGAACCATAACCTGCAGCAGGCCCAGGGGGGCTTGCTGCTGGTGTCCCAGTTCACGCTGGCCGCCGATACCCGCAAGGGGCTGCGGCCGGGTTTTTCCAGCGCCGCACCGCCGGAGGAAGGCGAGCGGCTATTCGATTACCTGGTGGCGCGCGCGCAGCAAGCGGGCCCACCGGTGGCCACTGGGCAGTTTGGCGCCGACATGCAGGTGGCGCTGGTCAACGATGGCCCGGTGACCTTCATGCTGGAAGGGTAGCGGAAAAACCTCAGGCGTTTTCGCTGGCCAGCAGTTCGGCTTCCATGGCTTCCAGCGCCTCTTCGGCGGCTAGCCAGGCCTGCTCGGTGCGCTCCAGCTCGACCTTGGCATCGGCTTGCCGGGCCAGTGCCTGGGTCAGTTCCGCCTTGCGGGCGCTGTTGGTATACAGCGTGGCATCGGCCAGCACGGTTTCGACTTCCTCCAGCGCCGCCTGGGCCTTCTCCATCTGTTTTTCGGCCTGATCACGAACCTTTTTCAAGGGTCGCAGCTTTTCACGCAGCTCGGCGGCAGCCTTGCGAGCGGCCTTGCGGTCAGTGGTGGGCTGCTGCCCCTGGCGCTCGCTCTTCTCGCTGCGTGCGTCGCGGCGGCTCTCTTCCAGGCGTGCTTTCAGCCAGGCGCGATAATCCTCCAGGTCGCCATCGAACGGCTCGACCCGATGGTCGGCCACACGCCAGAACTCATCGACCGTGGCGCGCAGCAGGTGACGGTCGTGGGAGACCAGGATGACGGTGCCCTCGAACGCGGCCAGCGCTTCAGTGAGCGCTTCGCGCATTTCCAGGTCCAGGTGGTTGGTCGGTTCGTCCAGCAGCAGCAGGTTGGGTTTTTGCCAAGCCACCAGCGCCAGCGCCAGGCGCGCCTTCTCGCCCCCCGAGAAGGTCGCCACCTCGCCGAAGGCGTCATCGCCCTTGAAGCCGAAGCCGCCCAGGAAGTTGCGGATTTCCTGATCGCTGGCGGTAGGAGAGAGCCGCTGGACGTGGACAAACGGGGTGGTGGTCACGTCCAGCCCTTCCAGCTGATGCTGGGCAAAGTAACCAATCGCCAGATGCTCGCCGGGCACCCGCTTGCCCTGCAACAGGGCCAGCTCGCCGGTCAGCGATTTGATCAGCGTGGATTTGCCCGCGCCGTTGGGCCCCAGCAAGCCAATGCGGCTACCGGGTAGCAGGGTGATATTGACCTTTTCCAGCTGCGCGACATCGGCCGCTTCGCTGCGATATCCCAGGGTTGCCTGGTCCAGCACCAGCAGGGGGTGAGAGGTTTTGTCGGCGGCGGGCAGCGTGAAGTGGAAGGGCGAGTCCACGTGCGCCATGGCGATATCTTCCATGCGCTCGAGCATCTTCATGCGGCTCTGGGCCTGGCGAGCCTTGGTCGCCTTGGCCTTGAAGCGGGCGATGAAACGCTCTATTTCCTCACGACGCGCCTGCTGCTTGGCGGCTTCGGCCTGCTGGAGCGCGAGCTTCTCGGCGCGGGTACGCTCGAAGCGTGAGTAGTTGCCCCGGTAAAGCTCCAGGGTCTGCTGATGCATGTGGACGATATGGTCACACACGGCATCCAGGAAGTCGCGGTCGTGGGAGATCAGCAGCAGTGTGCCCGGGTAACGTACCAGCCACTGCTCCAGCCACAGCAGTGCATCCAGGTCCAGGTGGTTGGTCGGCTCGTCGAGCAACAGCAGGTCGGAAGGCATGAACAGGGTGCGGGCCAGGTTGACCCGCATACGCCAGCCACCGGAAAAATCGGAAAGCGGGCGCTGCAGGTCGGCCTGTATGAAGCCCAGCCCCACCAGCAGCTGGGCGGCGCGCGAGGCAGCGCTGTAGCCATCCAGCGTCTCGATCAGGCCGTGCAACTCGGCTTCACGGTGGGCATCCCCCGCCTGCTGGGCGGCCAGCAGGTCGGCTTCGGCCTGGCGCAGGGCATGATCGCCATCCAGCACGTACTCGACGATGGGGCGGTCCAGCGCTTCCACTTCCTGAGCCATGTGTGCGATACGCTGGCCACCGCTCATCTCTACATCGCCCTGGTCCGGGCCCAGCTCGCCCAGCAGCAGCTTGAACAGGCTCGACTTACCCGCCCCGTTGGCCCCGATGATGCCTGCCTTGACCCCGTTGTGCAGGGTCAGGTCGGCGCTTTCCAGGAGCGTTTGCGTACCTCGTTGCAGGGCGACTTGGCGCAGTGCGATCATGCTTTCTCCCGAAACCAGTGGGTAAATTCATGGATTCTAACCGATTGCAGGACTTGCAGCAGGCTTTGCAGCATCGTTCGTTGTGGGATTTTGCGCTGGCCTTTTACGCCCAGCCCGGTGTGGAGCAGGCGTGCTTGACGCTACAGGACGCCGCCGATGTCGATGTCTGCGAATTGCTGTTTCACGGATGGCTGTATTGCCACGGCCTCCAGGCCAAACGTGAGGTGCTTGCCGATATTAGCCGTGAGCGAGCGCACTGGCAGCGCCAGTTTACCGAGCCGTTACGTCACCTGCGCCGTGAATTGAAGCCTCAAGCGGCTGAGGATGAGGCCATCGATACGTTGCGCAAGAGCATCAAAACTGCCGAGCTGCAGGCCGAGCGTGTAAATCTTCAACGTTGGCAGCAGTGGGCGCAGGCTTCCGAGTATGTCTCACAGCGTTTGGAGGAAGTTGATGATAGCATGCAAGATCGTAGCATTTGGCTGCAGAATAGGCTCTTTTTTGCCAAATTTGACAGCGCTTCGTTGAGTGGTTCACGCGTATGCGATGGCATCTCCCCTGCGCTTGAATGTCTGGCAAGTCAGCTTGACCACTGTAAATCACCACGCTAGCCTGAAATTAAGCTGTTTTTGAATAACCTGTGACCACTTGTGTGGCAATCGCCCGCTAACCCACAGCAATGAATCCAGCAGCCATAAATCACCAGCAGCCATTAATCGATAGGTGAAAGCGTTTCTGCGTGTTAGCGGTTGATCAGGACAGCACTGGACAGACAACACTAACTTCATGCGCACTCTTGGAGCGCGCTACCACTGTCAGGGAACTCTGTATGAAGCCAAACAAGTTTGTTTCGACCCGCTCACTCACCACGAAACTCATCACGTCCGCGAGCGTAGGTGCTCTGCTGCTGGGCCTAAGCGCTGCTGCGCAGGCAGATAACTGGCGTTATGCCCACGAAGAGTATGAAGGCGACGTTCAGGACGTCTTCGCCATGGCGTTCAAGGAGTACGTGGAAGAGAACTCCGACCACACCGTCCAGGTATATCGTTTTGGCGAGCTGGGCGAGTCTGACGACATCATGGAGCAGACCCAGGCGGGCATTCTGCAGTTCGTCAACCAGTCGCCTGGTTTCACGGGCGCACTGATCCCTGAAGCGCAAATCTTCTTCGTCCCTTACCTGCTGCCCACCGATGAAGAAACGGTCATCGAGTTCTTCAACTCCAGCACCGCGATCCATGAAACCTTCCCGGAGCTCTATGCGGAGCAGGGGCTGGAGCTGCTCAAGATGTACCCAGAAGGTGAGATGGTCGTCACCCTCGACGAGCCGTTTACCTCGCCAGACGAGCTGCGTGGCAAGAACATCCGCACCATGACCAACCCGCTGCTGGCGGAAACCTACCGTGCCTTCGGCGCCAGCCCCACGCCGCTGCCCTGGGGTGAGGTCTACGGTGGCCTGCAAACCAACATTCTGCAGGGCCAGGAAAACCCCATCTTCTGGATCGAGTCGGGCGGCCTGTATGAAGTTTCCCCCAACCTGGTGTTCACCGGTCATGGCTGGTTCACCACGGCCATGATGGCCAACCAGGACTTCTTCGAAGGCCTCTCGGAAGATGATCAGCAGCTGGTGCGTGATGCCACGGAAGCGGCTTACGAGCACACCATGGAGCATATCTCTGGTTTGGCCGACGAGTCGCTGGAGAAAATCCAGGCCGCCTCGGATGACGTGACCGTGACGCGTCTCAATGAAGAGCAGATTCAAGCCTTCCGCGAGCGTGCGCCCCAGGTAGAAGAGCGCTTCGTGGAGATGACTGGCGAGCGCGGTGCGGCACTGCTCGAGCAGTTCAAGGAAGACCTCGAAGCCGTGACCAGCAACTGATTCATGGCGAGGGCCTGGCAGGAGTGATGCCTGCAATGCCCGCAAATGCGTGAAAGCAAAAGGGGTGGCCAAGTGCTGCCCCTTTTTTGTTCACCCCTTTGTGAAGAGAAACACCCATCTACCGTGATGCGGGTGCGGCTAATCAGCGTTGAATGGTGTGTTGTTTCAAGCCGCTACAGTAGCAAGGTAGACCGACAAGTTTAACGGGAACAGAGAGGAACAACTCCAATGGATATGAGCGAAGATGATGTTGCTGAAAAACAGTATCGCTCTATGCTGCCTGGGCTGCTGGGTACCGTTGATACGTGGATCAGTAAAATGGAGGCCGTGATTCTGGCGACGGGCGTCATTCTGATGGCGATCAATACCGTGGCCAACGTCATTGGTCGCTTCGTGTTCGGTGAGAGTCTGCACTTTTCCGAAGAGGTCAACCGTATGCTGATCGTGCTGGTGACCTTTGCCGGGATTGGCTATGCCGCTCGGCATGGTCGGCATATCCGCATGTCGGCGATCTACGATGCGCTGCCCACAGGAGGGCGCCGCGCGCTGATGATTGTCATCAGCCTGTTCACGGCGCTAGTGATGTTCGTGCTGTGCTACTTCTCGATTGGTTACATCGACACCATCATGGGCCGCGGCCGCAGCCTGCCCTCTACAGGTATTCCGGCCTGGTGGATGTACGTCTGGGTGCCCGTGGGCTTTGCCGTCACCGGCATTCAATACGTCATGACGGCGATCACTAACCTGCTTTCGAAGGATGTGTACCTGTCCACGCATGTGGTGGACGGCTACAAGGACACCGAAACCGAAGTCTAGGCAGCGAGGAAACACGCATGACTGCAACGATAATTACCATCATGATCGTGCTGCTGCTGCTCGGCTTCCCGATGATGATTCCCTTGATGACCGCGGCCTTCGTGGGCTTTTTCATGAGCTTCGGCGGCTTGGGGCAGATGGAAACGCTCATCCAGCAGATGATGCGCGGTATCAGCCCCACCGCGCTGATTGCGGTGCCCATGTTCATTCTGGCAGCCGACATCATGACCCGTGGGCAGTCGGCCAACCGATTGATCGACATGGTGATGACCTTCGTGGGCCATATCAAAGGCGGCCTGGCCGTCAGTACGGCGGTCTCCTGTACGCTGTTTGGTGCCGTGTCCGGGTCTACCCAGGCGACTGTGGTGGCCGTCGGCTCTCCGTTACGCCCGCGCATGCTGAAGGCTGGCTATAAAGATCCCTTCACCCTGGCGCTGATCATCAACTCCAGCGACATCGCCTTTTTGATACCGCCCAGTATCGGCATGATTATTTACGGGGTGGTATCACAAACGTCGATTGCCGAGCTGTTCATTGCTGGTATCGGTCCGGGCCTACTGATTTTGGCCATGTTCTCTACGTATTGCATTATTTACGCCATCGTCAACAAGGTGCCCACCGAGCCCAAGGCCAGCTGGAAAGAGCGCGCCGTGGCCGTGCAAAAGGCGCTGTGGCCACTAGGTTTTCCGGTGCTGATCGTCGGTGGTATTTACGGCGGGGTGTTTAGCCCGACCGAGGCGGCGGCGGTCTGCGTACTGTACGCCTTCCTGCTGGAATTCGTGATTTTCCGCTCACTAAAGCTGCCGGACATGTTCACCATTGCCAAGTCCACGGGCTTGATCACCGCCGTGGTGTTCATCCTGGTGGCGGCAGGCAACGGCTTCTCGTGGATCATCTCGTTTGCCCAGATCCCGCAGACGATCCTGGGTACCTTCGGGATCAACGAAGCGGGGCCCGTGGGCGTGCTAGTGGCCATTTCGATCGCCTTCTTCGTGGCCTGCATGTTCGTCGATCCCATCGTGGTGATTCTGGTGCTGACCCCCATTTTTGCACCGGCGATTGCGGCTTCGGGGCTGGACCCGGTACTGGTGGGGGTACTGATCACCCTGCAGGTGGCCATTGGCTCGGCGACGCCGCCCTTTGGGTGTGACATCTTTACCGCCATTGCGATTTTCAAGCGGCCTTACCTGGAAGTGATCCGCGGCACGCCGCCGTTCATTTTCATGCTGATCCTGGCCGCGGCTCTGGTCATCATGTTCCCGCAAATTGCGCTGTTCCTGCGCGACCTTGCTTTCCGCTAGCCACAGGAGCGCTTATGTTCAACCGCATTTTGATTCCTGTCGATGGCTCCAAGGGGGCCATCAAGGCACTGGAGAAGGCCGTTGGCCTGCACATGCTCACCGGCGCAGAGCTCTACCTGCTGTGCGTGTTCAAGCACCACAGCCTGCTGGAGGCCTCGCTCTCCATGGTTCGGCCCAACAAGCTGGACCTGCCGGACGATGCCTTGAAAGAGTACGCCACCGAAATTGCGGTGCACGCCAAGTCGCATGCCATCGAACTGGGTGCCGATAGCCTGCGCGTGCGCGCTTTCGTCAAGGGCGGGCGCCCTTCGCGTACCATCGTGCGCTTTGCGCGCAAGCGTGAGTGCGATTTGATCGTGATCGGCGCCCAGGGCACCAATGGCGAGAAGAACCTGCTGTTGGGCAGTGTGTCCCAGCGCGTGGCTGGGGCGGCACACTGCCCTACACTAGTGGTGTAAACCTCTGCGGCATCCTGCTGTCTGAAGGGGACGCCTGAACAACACCCGCCGCGTCAGGTAATGCAGCCTGACGCGGCGGGTGTTAGTCTTTAGGGATTCGACAACACGTTGGCGCGCTGCGCCGCTGGATAAGGTTTTTCCATGAA
Organism: Halomonas sp. 141; assembly: GCF_002810305.1. Classification (NCBI taxonomy): domain Bacteria; kingdom Pseudomonadati; phylum Pseudomonadota; class Gammaproteobacteria; order Oceanospirillales; family Halomonadaceae; genus Halomonas; species Halomonas sp. 141. The sequence continues at coordinate 22,804 of NZ_PINZ01000018.1, read as the reverse complement.
AGCACTTGTGACTTCTACTGCCCTGACGGGTTTATTGCTGGTAGCACCGTTCGCCGCCGCGGCCCCCGAGACCGACGAGCAACGCTTGGCTTACAGCCTGGGGGTAACGTTGGGCGAGAGCATGCAGGCCGATATCGAAGACCTGGATCTCGATGCCTTCACCGATGGTATGCGCGACGTGTTCGACGGCAATGAGCTGGCGATGAGCGAAGAAGAGATGATGGAAGCGCTGATGACCTTCCAGGAGAGCTCCATGGAGGCCCGCGAACAGCAGGCCGCTGAAATTGCCCAGCTGAACCTGGAAGAAGGCCAGGCCTTCCTGGCAGAGAACGCCGAGCGTGAGGGTGTCGAAGTCACCGAGTCGGGCCTTCAATATGAAGTGCTGGAGTCTGGCGATGGGGCCACGCCTGGCGCAGAAGACACCGTAGAAGTGAACTACGAAGGCATGCTGCTGGATGGCACCGTGTTCGATAGCTCTTTCGAGCGTGGCCAGTCGGTCAGTTTCCAGGTGAATCAGGTCATCGAAGGCTGGCAGGAGGCGCTGCAACTGATGAGCGTGGGCGACAGCTGGATGCTCTACATCCCTGCCGAGCTGGCTTACGGTGAGGGTGGCCAAGGGCCGATTGGTCCGAATGAGATGCTTACCTTCCGCGTTGAACTGCTGGGCGTCGAGTAACCCATGCCTGCCGCCATTGCTTATCGCCTGCTGGGCGTATTGATGCTCATGGGTGGCAGTGCTGCCCATGTGCAGGCGGACACGCCGCCAGCTGACCTGCCTGCGTTGGGTGCGATGCCCGAAGCTGCGTCGGTGGTGGGCGTTTCGTCGGGGGGCTACATGGCCACGCAGCTGGCCGTTGCCTGGCCAGAGCATTTCAGTGGCCTGGGGGTGCTGGGCGCAGGCCCCTGGGGCTGCGCCCAGGGGGCGCTGAGCCTGGCGCTCAACCAGTGCATGATGACTCGCCGAGGCTTGCCCGCGCTGGATACGCTGGAACAGCGCCATGAGCGTTATGCGGCGCTGGAGCAAGTAGGCAGTCGTGACGCGTTGCGCCAGCTCAGAGCCTACGTGTGGCACGGCGAATCCGACGCAACGGTATCTCCCGCGCTGGGTGATCTGTTGGCCAAGCAGTGGCAGCGCTGGTTGGCAGAGCCCGACGAGCAGCTGCGCTATGTGCAGCGTGAAAACACCGGACACGGCTGGCCGGTGGCGATGCCCAAGGATGCCCCCATCGACCCCCAATCCTTGGGCGACTGCCATCTGGGCGGCGGTAGTCACGTACTGGCCTGTGGTGACAATGTGGCCGCCGATATGCTGGCCTGGCTCTATCCCGAGCGGCCCGTGCAGGAGAGTGAAGGCGAGTTACGGCGCTTCGATCAGTCCGAGTTTGCCGTCAAGGGCTTGGCTGATACGGGCTATGTCTTCGTGCCCGAGGCGTGTGACGCGGGAGGCTGCCCCGTTACCGTGGCGTTGCATGGCTGCCAGATGAATGACCAAGCGATTGGCGACACATTTGCTCGCTACAGCGGCCTGAACCGCTGGGCCGAGGAGCACGGACAGATTATCCTCTACCCACAGACCGAAAGCAGCATGGCCAACCCGCAAGCCTGTTGGGACTGGTGGGGGTTTGCCGAAAGCACATGGCAAATCAACCCTTTGCATGACACCCGTGAAGGCACGCAGGCCAAAGCCCTGATGGCCATGGTCGAGCGGCTTCAAGAGGCGCCCGACGCTCCCGCAGAGGAAAGCACGCGGGAGGCGGACTAGCCACCCAGCTCGCTCTCCAGGGCAGATTTCAACCCATGGGGGGTGGGCGAGTAGAGCACCCGCTGCAGAATGGTTCCCTCACGGTTCACCAGAAACAGTGATGCACTATGGTCGATGGTATAGGCCATGGCGGAATCCGGCGCTTCGACACGGCGCCAGATGACGCCATAGCGCTCGGCAACATCGCTCAACTGCTCCTGACTGCCCACCAGCCCCACGAATTCCTCGCCGAAAAACTGCATGTATTCATTCATGCGCTCCAGCGTATCGCGTTCCGGGTCCACGGTGATCATCACCGGTACTACACGCTCACGCTGCTGTTCGTCCAGCTGTGACAGCACTTGGCGCTTCACGGCCTGGTTCATGGGGCAGACGTCCGGGCAGTAGGTGTAACCGAAAGAGACCACGGCGATCTCGTCGTCATCCAGTTGGGTCAGCGTAAAGTCGCCGTGGGTGGAGGGCATGGCAATGGGGCCGCCTTGCGGCTCGCCGTCGTTCGAAGGGGTGGCCAATTGATACATCCCGACGGCGCTGATCGTCAGCAGTACACCCAGCAGTGCCAACCCCCACACCAGCGGTTTACGTTTATTTGCTGCCGCCATGCCTTCAGCTCCTTGTGACATCGAAATCGAACCAGCTACCCAACTTGCCCTCGGGCGTATCGAGAATGACCCGAGCCCGCCAGGGCATGACGTCCTGGGTGCAAATGCCTACCTGCCCCTGGCCGTGGAAATGGCCGGGCGCCGTTTCGGTGAGCGTGAAACGGTGCAAGCCCATGTCCATGTCTCGGCCCACGAAGTCGACGGTCACCTGGTTGGCGCTAACGCCGTCCACTTCGACGTCCAGAGGCAGCACTTCCAGCGCCTGGATACGCCCATGGGCATCGATGGAGAGGGATAGGTGCCCCTTGTCTCCCAGCGTTGCCGAACATTGGCTAGTATGCAAGTTGCACTCACCGCTGGGCGAGAACCAGACCACATCGCTGTCGCCCTTCAGCCAGTTGGCAAAGGCATACCAGGTGCAAGCCGCCAGCGCGAGGCCCGTGACCAGTATCAACACTTTCTGCGCTGGAAAACCCGTCAGCTCGACGGGTTCAGGCAATTTCTTCATGGCAGAATAGTCGCTACGCAAGCCGTGAGGCGGGGAAGTTGGATTCATGGTAACAGCTATCCAGCGGATGTCGCTGTGCTGGGATGTCGCACTTGATAAGGAAAACAAATGGAGAGTATTACGGGCGCGCTTGGTCCCTTGTTTCTACTGATTCTGCTGGGAGCGTTACTGGGCAACCGCCGCTGGCCCAGCAGTGAGTTCTGGGTACAGATGGAGCGCTTGATTTATTTCGTGCTGTTCCCCGCCATGCTGGTGGGCACGTTGGCTACCGCGGACGTCAGTCAGGTGCCTGTCGGGCGGCTGGCGCTGGTGCTGCTGGGGGCGATGGCGCTGTTTGGTATGGCGCTCTGGCATTTTCGGGGCTGGTTGGCTTTGGAGCCAGCGGCGTTCACGTCCGTCTTCCAGGGGGCCGTGCGCTTCAATACCTATGTGGGTGTCGCGGGGGCCGCCGCACTGCATGGCAGCCTGGGAGCCACGACGGCCGCCGTGGCCGTGGCGCTGATGGTGCCTATCGTCAACGTGATGTGCGTCGCCAGCTTTGTGGCTGCGGGCACCCTGGGCAGTGCCAGCGTGGGCAAAAGCGCCCTGGCGCTGATCAAGAATCCGCTAATTCTGGGCTGTCTGGTGGGGATTGCCTTGAACGTGAGCGGCATCGGCCTGCCCGGCTGGAGCGAAGACACCGTCTCGCTGCTGGGGGGTGCTGCCTTGCCGTTGGGACTGGTGGCGGTCGGGGTGGCGCTGCGCCCGCGTGCGTTGCTGCGCTTTGACCGCGGTGTGTTGGCCACCAATACCATCAAGCTGGTGCTGATGCCTGTATTGGTGCTGGTGTTGGCCTGGGCGTTGAGACTGGACCCCGTCAGCCGAGACGTGGCGCTGCTCTTTGCGGCGCTGCCCACGGCCACATCGGCCTATATCCTGGCGCGACAGCTGGGCGGCGATGCCGAGCTCATGGCGGCGATCATCACTGGACAGACGCTATTGGCGATGCTGACGCTGCCGATGTGGCTGCAATGGGTAGGAGGATAAAAATAAATAAAAAGTATTCGCATTTGTGTTGACGTAGTAAATGAGAACTATTACATTGTGGGTGTGGCGTTTGATGAGACGCCACAGACCAAGACAGAAACCGCCAGTTTCCTGTCATGGTTTCTCCCTCTCATTGCTAGTCACGGTCTTTTGCCGCTCCCTTGGAGCGGCTTTCTTTTTTGGTGGGTCAGTCGCGGCATAGACCGGGCGTCAGGCTTCCCGGCGGTAGATCAAGTCCCATACGCCGTGGCCGAGCTTTTCGCCGCGCGCTTCGAACTTGGTGAGCGGGCGGAAGGCCGGGCGCGGTACATAGGGTGCCGTGTCTTGATCGGCGGTGTTGGCGTAGCCAGGGGCGGCCTCCATCACGTCGGCCATCCATTCGGCATAGGCCTCCCAGTCGGTGGCCATATGGAAGGTGCCGCCGGGCATGAGGCGCGTGCGAATGAGCTCCACGAAGGCCGGCTGGACGATGCGCCGCTTGTGGTGCTTTTTCTTTGGCCATGGGTCGGGAAAGAAGAGTTGCAGGGTCGTCAGCGAGGCTTCCGGCAAGCACTGCTCGAGGACGGCCAGCGCATCTTCACGGTACACCCGCAGGTTGGTCAAACCGCGCTTGTCGACCTCGTCCAGCAGCTTGCCCACGCCAGGGGCGTGTACTTCGATGCCGATGAAGTCGGTATCCGGGTGGGTTTCTGCCTGTTCGATCAGCGAATTACCCATGCCAAAGCCAATTTCCACCACGCGGGGGGCTTGACGGCCAAACAGGGCATCCAGATCCTGGCGGCCATCGGCAATGGTCAAGCCCAGGCGTGGCCATACTTCTTCCAGGCCGCGCTGCTGGGCTTGGGTCATGCGCCCGGCACGGATCACGTAGCTTTTGATGCCGCGACGGTGCAGCGGCGCATCTGCGCTCTCCGGGCCAGTGGTGTTGCCGTTCGGCACAGTGTCGTTGGTGTCGGTCATGGTGTCTCTGTATCAGCCGTTGATTCGGCCTGCAAAAGGCGAAGAGGGGTCGGCACTTTGGCGGCGCGGCATGCGCCCGGCCAAAAAGGCGTCGCGGCCAGCTTCCACGGCCAGCTTCATGGCGTTGGCCATACGCAGCGGGTCGCGTGCGTGGGCAATCGCGGTATTCAGCAGTACCCCGTCGCACCCTAGCTCCATGGCCATGGCGGCATCCGAGGCCGTCCCGATACCGGCATCCACCAGTACGGGAACTTTGCTCTGCTCGACGATCAGGCGCACGTTGTGCGGGTTCTGAATGCCGTGGCCCGAACCAATCAGCGAGCCCAGCGGCATGATGGCGCAGCAGCCCATGGCTTCCAGCTCGCGTGCCACGATGGGGTCATCACTGGTGTACACCATGACTTCGAAGCCATCGGCCAGCAGGGTTTCTGCGGCTTTTAGCGTCTCGACCACGTTGGGGTAGAGGGTGTGATCATCGCCCAGCACTTCCAGCTTGACGAGGTTGTGGCCATCCAGCAGTTCGCGGGCCAAGCGGCAGGTGCGCACGGCATCTTTGGCGTTGTAGCAGCCAGCGGTATTGGGCAGCAGGGTGTACTGCTTGGGCGAGATGACGTCGAGCAGGTTCGGTGCATCGGCATCCTGGCCAAGGTTGGTACGGCGCACGGCAAAGGTGACGATTTCGGCACCGCTCTGGGCAATGGCAGCACCGGTTTCGGTAAAGTCTTTGTACTTGCCGGTACCCACTAACAGGCGGGAGCTAAAATCACGTCCGGCAATAGTGAACGGTGTGTCGGTCAGTTGCGTCATGGCGATTCCTTGAAAAAGCGCGATGGCCGTTAGCCGCCACCAATGGCGTGGACGACTTCGACCTGGTCGCCCTCGGCGAGCGCGGTGGCGGCCAGCTGGCTCTTGGGCACGATCTGTTCGTTGATCTCGACGGCGATTCGCCGCCCGCTCAAGCCCAGTTGGGCGACCAGATCAGCGGCGGTCAGGTCCGGGGCAATGGCGTAGGCTTCGCCATTGAGCGTAAGCTGTATCGACTCATTGGGGGTAGGCATAAACAGTAAGCACCCTGGTGGAGGAGGCAAAACGGCCTCTATTGTAGCGGTTTCGACCCGTGCAAGGTATGCAGCGGGGTGAATATCTCATGATTAACGGGGTGGCGATGCGCCGCCAACATAGGTGAAAAGGAGTCAGGCGTGCAGCGAATCGACAAGCTGTGGTGGTGTGTGGTGGCGCTTTTAGGGGCAACCATGGTGATGCTGGGGGCTTACGCGGCCCATGGGCTCTCGGCACGCACCAGCGCTGCCATGGTAGATATCGTAGAAACCGGCGTGCGCTACCAAGCGTGGCACACGCTGGCCATGCTGGCGGTGCTTGCTTGGCGCAGCCAACGTCCGCTCCCCGGTCAGCAGGTCGTACTCGCCCTATGGGCGTTAGGTGTGCTGGCCTTTGCTGGTTCGCTCTACCTGATGGCGCTGGCCGGGTTGAGCGTAGGTATCGTGACGCCGATCGGCGGGCTGCTGCTGATGGCCGGTTGGCTGGCCCTGGGCGTCACGGCGCTGCTAAGCCGCTCTTAATCGATGCTAGCCCAGTAGCATGCGCAGCGGCATCCACAGGCCCATGCCGATCATCACCAGGTTTTCGGTGAGCGACACAAAGCCGAGCGGTACGTTGCTGTTGCCACCCACGCAGGCGCACTTGAGTTCGCGCTTATCGATGTAAACCGCTTTGAAGACTGATACCGCGCCCACGGTGCCGACGAATAGCGCCAGCGGCGCGGCTACCCAAATCAGTGTACCAGCCAGCATCAACAGCCCGGCGGCGGTTTCGGCGTAGGGGTAAACGTAGCTATAGGGCACGTAGCGCTGGGCGAGCAGGTCGTAGTTGAGAAACATGGTGCTGAAGCTTTCGATATCCTGCAGCTTCTGCAGGCCCAGCAGCACCATCGCGGTCGCTACGGCAAACTCTGGCATGCGCGCCGTGAGCAGCGTGCCCTGGGTCGTCCAGCTCATCGCCAGGCCTATCAATAGCGCGATGGCAAAAATGGCCAGCACCGGGCGGTAGGTAGTCTCTTTGGCATTGGGAACGCTCATCCCTAGATGCTCACGCAGCTCTTCGTAGCCGCCGATACGTTGGTTATCTATGTACACCTGTGGCGTGGTATCGACGTTCTCCTGCTCCTTGAACGCGTCGATCTCCTCACGAGAGGTGAGGGTGTGGTCATCCACCGCGTAGCCTTTGCGCCTGAGCAGGTCGACGGTCTTCAAGCCGAACGGGCACATGTGCTCGGCGGTTTTCATCCGATACACCTGTGCGGTGTGGTGGGTCGTTGCTGCCATCATCAGCCTCCTTGTCGTCTTACGATCAACGTCCACCTTTTAGCGTAGAACCCGGTGCCACCCATAGGTCAAATGAGAGGGAAAGACCGTTGTCTGGTCCTTGACCTGTGGGTAGCCCCAAGGTGGTAAGCTTTGCAAAAAACGGTGTCATAGGAGAGCGATATGAAACGACATGCCACTGCGCTGCTGGTATCCGGTGCTTTGATGTTCGGCGCTGCGACCGCCCACGCCGCGCTGCCGGATGAGGCGACGCTGTATAAGAACCCTCAATGTGGCTGCTGCGATGAGTATGCGCGTCATCTTGAAGAACTTGGCGTAGACGTCACCATCATCGATGACGTCGAGCTGGGTGATATTAAGCAGCAGGCGGGCGTGCCTTACGGCATGGGCTCGTGCCACACCATCGAGATAGGCAACTACTGGATCGAAGGGCACGTGCCGATGGAAGCGGTTGAGGCACTGTTTGAACAGCAACCGGATGTCGATGGCATCGGCTTAGCCGGTATGCCAATTGGCACACCGGGCATGCCAGGGCCCCAAAGCGAGCCTTACAACGTTTACCTATTCAGCGATCAAGACGCCCAGCCGTTTATGACGCTGTAGGCGAAGAAGCGCCGTTGCGTCGCGCAAACTCTGCTGCGGGTGCTGGCTTGCTAAAGAAGTAGCCCTGATAGACATGGCACCCCAAGCGAGCCAGTACTGTACTTTGATCGGCGGTTTCCACACCCTCGGCAATCACATCAAGCCCTAGGCTCTCTGCTAGGGCGATAATGGTGGCGGCTGCCAGGTGGCTGTGGCGGGGTTTGTGCAGCGTTTCCTTAACGCCACCGGTATTCGCGTACGGGACTACCCGATGACGCTGGATCGGCTGATCGACCAGCTCCCCAAAGTGAGTTGAGCGCGTTAAAGCGTGAACGACCGCGCTGTTCGGCTGCCTAGAGTTTATCCGGCAGCGCATAGCTGGCGGTGACATGCACCACGGGGCGCGATGCATCGTTGACCGAAAAAATCTGCACTTCGCCCACCGCCAGGCGGCGGCCTAGCTTGATCAGCCTAGCGTGGGCGACGATGTCGTGATCGCCGGAGGCCGCGCGTAGAAAGTGGCAGTTCAGATCGCTGGTCACGGCCATCGCTTCAGGGCCTATTTGGGCCAGTATCGCCACGTAGAGCGCCACATCCGCAAAGCCCATCATGGTAGGGCCCGACACGCGAGGGCCAGGGCGCAAGTGCTCATGGCCAATAGTTAGACGCAGGGTGGCGCACATCTCTCCTACGCTCTCTATCTTGCCCATGCGCTGGGGAAAGACCTCATCCAGAAAGTGCTCGATCTGCTCGACGGTCATGACGGTCATTGTTGTTGTTCTCCTTGACGTTAACGTAAGTCAGCATAAATAAAAAAGCCCCAAGGCGCGAGCCTTGGGGCTTGGCAGGCCATTCAGCAGTAGTGCTTACTTAGCCTTATGTACCTGACGCCACTCGTGCAACAGCGGTTCGGTGTAGCCAGAGGGCTGTACGCGGCCCTTGAAGATCAGGTCGGAGGCTGCCTTGAACGCTGTGGAGCCTGCGAAATCCGCACTCATGGCGGTGTACGTTGGGTCGCCCGCGTTCTGCTCATCGACCACTTTTGCCATGCGCTTGAGGGTCTCCTCCACACGCGGCGCATCGACGATGCCATGGTGCAGCCAGTTGGCAATGTGCTGGCTGGAGATACGCAGCGTGGCGCGGTCTTCCATCAGGCCGACGTTGTGAATGTCCGGCACCTTCGAGCAGCCAACACCGTGCTCTACCCAGCGCACCACGTAACCCAGAATGCCTTGGCAGTTGTTATCCAGCTCCTGCTGAATCTCGTCATCCGACCAGTTGGCGTTTTCTGCTACCGGCACGGTGAGCAGGTCGTCGAGCAGATCCGGCTCGCCCTGGGCTTCCAGGTCGCGCTGAATATCGGCGACATTGACCTGATGGTAGTGCAGGGCGTGCAGGGCAGCCGCCGTGGGTGACGGTACCCACGCCGTGTTGGCACCGGCTTTCGGATGGCCGATCTTCTGCTCCAGCATGCTGTGCATCAGGTCGGGCATGGCCCACATGCCTTTACCGATCTGGGCGCGGCCACGCAGGCCACAGGCCAAACCGACCTGCACGTTGTTCTTCTCGTAGGCGGTGATCCAGGCGGCGCTCTTCATGTCGCCCTTGCGAACCATCGGGCCGGCTTCCATGGCGGTGTGCATTTCATCGCCGGTGCGGTCCAAAAAGCCGGTGTTGATGAATACCACGCGCGAGGTGGCTTCGGCGATACACGCCTTGAGGTTGACCGTGGTGCGGCGCTCCTCGTCCATGATGCCCATTTTCAGGGTGTCACGGCTCATGCCCAGAATGTCTTCCACGCGGCCAAACAGTTCGTTGGCAAACGCGACTTCTTTTGGCCCGTGCATCTTCGGCTTGACGATGTACACCGAACCCGCGCGGGAGTTGCGCGGCTGGTCGGCGTCTTTCTGCAGATCGTGCAGCGCCAGCAGCGAGGTCACGACCGCATCCAGGATGCCTTCCGGCAGTTCGTTGCCGTTTTCGTCCAGCACCGCAGGCGTGGTCATCAGGTGGCCCACGTTGCGCACGAACATCAGCGAACGGCCCGGCAGCGTGACGCTGTTGCCGTCGGTGGTTTGCCAGGTGCGGTCGGCGTGCAGCTTGCGGGTGAAGGTTTTGCCGCCTTTCTCGATGCTCTCTTCCAGGTCGCCCTTCATCAGGCCGAGCCAGTTGCTGTACACGCCGACCTTGTCTTCGGAGTCTACCGCTGCCACGGAATCTTCGCAGTCCATGATGGCGGTCAGCGCGGCTTCGACAACCACGTCCTTGACGTGTGCCGGGTCGGTCTTGCCGATGGGGTGGCTGGCATCGATCTGGATTTCCAGGTGCAGGCCGTTGTTGGCCAACAGAATCGACTCGGGGGCCGAAGCGTCGCCGTTGAAGCCAATCAGCTTGCTGGCATCTTGCAGGCCGGTTTCACGACCGCCCTCCAGGCTGACCACCAGGTGACCATCACGAATGACATACTTCACCGCATCCCGGTGGGATCCTGTGGCCAGCGGGGCGGCACGGTCCAGCACGCCACGGGCGTAAGCGATGACTTTTTCGCCGCGCTTCGGGTTGAAGCTGGTGCCTTTTTCCGCGCCGTCTTCTTCTGAGATGGCATCGGTGCCGTACAGCGCATCGTACAGGCTGCCCCAGCGCGCATTGGCCGCGTTCAGGGCGTAACGAGCGTTGCTCACCGGGACGACCAGCTGTGGGCCCGCTTGAATGGCCACTTCACGGTCGACGTTGGCGGTGGTGGCCTTCACGCTGTTCGGTGGCTCTACCAGGTAGCCCACTTCTTTCAGGAAGCGACGGTAGGCGGGCATGTCGCTGACCGGGCCTGGGTTTTCCCGATGCCAGGCGTCCAGCTTCTCTTGCAGGGTGTCGCGCTCTTCGAGCAGCTGGCGGTTTTTGGGGGTCAACTCGTGGAACAGAGCATCGACACCGGCCCAGAAGGCGCTTTCGTCGACGCCGGTGCCCGGCAGAGCCTGCTCGTTGATGAAACGGTCCAGGTCGGCTGCCACCTGTAAACGGTGGCGCGTGATACGCTCGCTCATGGGGATCTCCTGTGAAGGTGCCCGTGGATTGTTCTAGTGCCACGGTTCGGGTGAAAGGTGATTTATGGAAAATACTTCCACACCTGCGGTGGCATGTAAACAGGGTAGACCCGAAAGCGGTAAAATGCTCGACCAAATGATGAGAGTGGCCCCGCTGCCGCTGCGATCAAGCGCTGTTTCGGCAGCCCATGGATGTGTCATGTTCACGGAGAGACGTTGATGCATAATTTCCAGCATTTGGAAGGCCTGTTTCGCCAGGCATCCGGCGATTCGCCGTTCTCTCTCTTGAGGCCGGGCGAGGCACTCATGGACGCCATGCACGACTACTTCTGCCATTACGGTCTGGCGGCCTTATTGAGTGACAACCACGAGGTGCACGCTGGTTTCATCGATACCGGCCGGTTTGCGCTCTGGTGCCAGGTGTGGAGCCCGCCTGCACCGGTGGGCACGGCGTTTGTGATTCACGGCTATTTCGACCACCTGGGGCTGTATCGCCATTTGCTGGGCTGCTTGCTGGCCAAGGGCTGGCGCGTGGTGCTGTGGGACTTGCCGGGCCATGGGCTCTCCAGCGGCCCCCGGGCCGAGATCGAAGACTTCGACGACTACCAGCACTGCCTGACTTACCTGCAAGAAGCGCTGCAGGTGTATGGCATGGCGCCTACGCCGTGGCTAGGCGTCGGGCAGAGTACCGGCGCGGCCATTCTGGCCACGGATGCGTTGACGCGCCAGGACGAGGCAGGCTGGGCAGGCATCGTGCTGTTGGCACCTTTGGTGCGGCCCTGGCGCTGGAGCCAATCCAGCTGGCTTCACTTGATCGCCAGTCCGTTCGTCAAGGAGCTGCCGCGCAAGTATCGGCCCAACTCTACCGATGAGCAGTTCACCGAATTCCTGCGTGACCAGGACCCGCTGCAACCTGAACGGTTGAGCGTGGCGTGGATTACCGCCATGCGCCGCTGGATGCCCCGGCTGTTGGCGCTGGAGCCCAGCCCGCTACCCACCTTGATTCTTCAAGGCGAGCAGGACCTCACCGTCGATTGGGAGTGGAATCTCACCATTCTGGCGGAGAAGTTTCCCAACGCCGAGATACACCGCCACCCGGAGGCGCGCCATCATTTGGTGAACGAAGCCGAGCCGATTCGCCAGGTGTTGTTCGAAGCCCTGGACCACTTTATCGAGAACGTACCTGAAGCCCCCACCAAGGAGCAGCCATGACCGCCACTCAATCGCCCAAAGTACTGGTTTTTGCGGGCAGCGCCCGTGAAGGCTCGCTGAATAAACAGCTGGCCAAACTGTCCGCCCAGCGCATCGAAGCGCTTGGTGGTCAGGCCACGTTCATCGACTTGAAAGAGTACCCCTGCCCACTGTTCGATGAAGACATCGAAGCCCAGGGTATGCCGGAGAACGTACTGAAGCTGCGCGAGATTCTGGCAGAGCACCAGGCGCTTTTGATCGCCTCGCCAGAGTACAACGGCTTTATCACCCCGCTTTTGAAAAACACCCTGGACTGGCTGTCCCGCCCCTACGGCGATACCCCCGGCTTGGGACTGTTTGCCGGTAAATGGGCCGCCCTGGTGGCTGCCTCCCCCGGTAGTTTAGGCGGCATTCGCGCGTTGCCGCTGGGCCAGCAGCTATTGGCAAACTTAAGCCTCACCGTGCTGCCTCAGCCGCTCTCGCTCCCCAAGGCGGGCAGTGCGTTCGACGACAGCGGTGCGCTCAGCGATGACGCCACGGGCCAGAAGCTGGATGCGCTGTGCCAACGACTGGTGGATTCCCTCGCGGCAACGCACTGACCACAGGGGGCTTATGCCCCCTTCAGCAGACGATCCAACTGCCGGTAGCCGAGGGTTTCGATATAGGTACAGTTGCTTGAGTCGTTAAATGAGATAGTGGGTCACGCCACTTGGTGACGGCGGGCCTCTTCCAGGTCGTAGGCGTTCTGCAGGCGTAACCAGTAACCTTCGCTGGTGCCGAAGACCTTGGCTAAGCGTAAGTCAGTATCTGCGGTAATCGCTCGGCGGCCCAGGGTGATTTCACCAATGCGGGTCGCTGGGACGCCCATCTGCTTGGCCAGTGCATTTTTACTCATTGCCATTGGCTGCATGAAATCTTCGTACAAAATTTCACCGGGGTGGATGTTAGGAAGTTTGGCCATTTTGTGGCCTCCCTTTATGTGTGGTAATCGACGATTTCGACATCGAAAGCGTCGCCATTGTGGAAGCGGAAACACAGACGCCATTGATCATTGATGCGTATGCTGTACTGGCCTTCGCGGTCGCCTCGCAACGCTTCCAAACGATTACCTGGTGGAATCCGTAGGTCATCAATTGTGGCGGCAGCATCAAGCTGGCGTAATTTTTTGAGCGCATTACGCTGCATATCTTGTGGCAGCTTGCGCGAGGAGTTGCCTCCCGAAATCAAAGCAGTTTGTCGACTTTTGAAGCTTTTTATCATGCCCAATATATCCCACTGGCACTTGTATTTAGTATAACGTGGCGCGTTATATTTTCCAGCGTTAAGCCCCCTTCAGCAGACGATCCAGCTGCCGGTAGCCGATGGCTTCGATGAAGTGGGGCTGAGAGGGCTTGGGTTCACCCTGCAGGTCGGCCAGCGTCAGCGCCACGCGCAGTACCCGGTGGTAGGCACGGGCGGAGAGCTTGAGCTTTTCCAGCACGCCAGCGAGCCAGGCGCGCTCTTCATCGTTGAGGGCGCAGGCGGCTTCCAGCGCTTTACCGCTGAGCTGGCTGTTGAGCGCACCTCTTGCCATCTGCCGCTCCCGGGCGGCCATCACCCGTTCGCGCACCGCGCTGGAGGGCTCGCCCTGGGTTTGTGCGGTGAGCTGCTCCGGTGGCAGCGCGGGTACTTCCACCTGCAGGTCGATGCGGTCCAGCAGCGGGCCAGAAAGCCGCGCCTGGTAGCGCTGAATCTGGCTGGCGCTGCACTGGCAGCGGCTTCGCGGGTCGCCCAGGTGCCCGCAGGGGCAGGGGTTCATGGCGGCAACGAGCTGAAACTGTGCGGGGTAGCGGCGTTCATGGCTGGCGCGGGAGAGGTGAATTTCGCCGGTCTCCAGCGGCTGACGCAACACTTCCAGCACGTGGCGCGAAAACTCCGGCAGCTCATCCAGAAACAGCACGCCGTGGTGCGCTAGCGAGATTTCCCCTGGCCTGGGCTTCGAACCACCGCCAACCAGCGCGGCGGCGCTGGCGCTGTGGTGGGGCTGGCGGAAGGGCCGCTGGCCCCAGTCGGCCTCCAACGGCAGGCCACATACCGAGCGCACCGCTGCTACCTCCAGGGCGTCGTCCTCGGAGAGCGGTGGCAGAATGCCGGGCAGGCGGCTGGCCAGCATGGTCTTGCCGGTGCCGGGCGGGCCTGCAAACAGCAAGTTGTGGCCCCCGGCGGCGGCCACTTCCAGCGCCCGGCGGGCCTGGTGCTGGCCGCGCACATCGGCCAGGTCGGCCATGGGCGTGGTCGATTTGGCCGATGCCGAGAGCTGGTGGGGTGGGATCTTTTCCTGGCCTAGCAGGTGGGCGACGACTTGCCAGAGGGAGTCGGCGGGCAGCACCTGTAGATCGCCTGCCAGGGCGGCTTCATCGGCGCAGGCGCGGGGCACGATCAACGCCTTGTTGGCGCGGCGGGTGGCCAGGGCAAAGGGGAGTATGCCGGGCACCGCCCGCAGCTTGCCATCCAAGGCCAGCTCACCTGCGCACTCCATGCCTTCCAGCGCATCCACCGGGATTTGGCCCGACGCCGCGAGAATGCCCAGCGCAATCGGCAAATCGAAACGGCCACCCTCTTTGGGCAGGTCCGCCGGGGCGAGGTTGAGGGTAATGCGCTTGGTGTTGGGGAAATCGAAGCCCGCGTTGATCAAGGCGCTGCGCACCCGCTCGCGGCTCTCCTTTACGGCGGTTTCCGGCAGGCCCACCAGTGTCAGGCCCGGCAAGCCATTCGCCAGATGTACTTCGACATGTACCGCCGGTGCTTCCAACCCCACGCCCGCCCGCGTGGCCACAATGGCTAGCGTCATCGCCTTTCCTCTGCAGTTGTCACTTACTCCAATGTAGGATAAAGCTACATTAGCTTAAGTATTTAACCTAACGTAATTAAGAAGGCTTTGGTAGCGATTAAGCAACCGGTTCAAGTAGCGGAGACAGCTTGACGAAGTAATGCGCTTGCATTACCTTTGTATGCATTACCTTTGCATTGCTATCAAGCGGAGAGCGACAGTGAGCACGCTTATCGAAGACGACTCAACTCTGACGGATCGCTATCAAACGACTGTTCCTGCATCGGTTCGCCGGGCACTAAAGCTGAAGCGCCGAGACCGTATTCATTATACCGTTCGTCCTGATGGTGAAGTGGTGCTTTCCAAGGCGAGTGATGAGGCCAAGCACGACCCTGTGATGGTCAACTTCCTCAATTTTCTAGAGCGCGATCTTCTGGCGCATCCAGAAAATATTCGCCCGGTGACTGCCAGTAGCTTTGCCGAGGCCGAACGGCTTACCGCAGGTATTGAGGTAGACCTCGAAGAGGCGCTGGAAGAGGATGATGACGACGAATGAAGCCTCTGGAGGTTAATGGATGGACGATTTATGCCCATCCGTTGTTCTTGGAACAAGTCGAAGCACTCACCTTGAAGGTGAGACATCTTCAATCGAAAGATCCTGCCGGTTATCGCAACAAGGCGGCCACCAAGCGCCTAGCAGCGATCATGAAGCTAGCCTTGAATGATATTCCGCAGGATCCATCAGGCACTCAATACCGCCAAGGGAGCACGCTTGGCACAGAGCACACTCATTGGCAACGAGCAAAGTTCTACCAGCAGTACCGGCTGTTCTTTCGCTACGATGCTGCGAGCAAAATCATTATTTATGCATGGGTCAATGATGACGCTACAAAACGTGCTTATGGCAGTAAGCATGATGCTTACTCTGTCTTTCAGAAAATGCTCAGCAGTGGCAACCCACCGGATAGTTGGACAGCCTTACAGAAAGCCTCAGTGAGCGAAGTTGAACGAATCCATTTACTTTTAGCGGCAGATAACAACGATAACTAAATCATACTAGATCTTTTTGGGCAGATCCGCTGGGGCTTCCAACCCCACGCCCGCCCGCGTGGCCACAATCGCTAATTTCATGGCGCTCCCTCGCAACGTCTCTCAATCGGCTCATTCAGTTTAATGAGCCTGCTCGTTGGCTAAGCCTACTTTATTCGGGGTGCCGAGGACTACCATGACGGGGCAACGGCAAGATCAACGCAGCCCAACGTTGCTAATTTTTCCTTGCCTGGCCAGGATCAAACTCTGATAGGCAGTGCAGAGGTGATACAACATGAGCTTGCTGACTCCTTTTGGTCCGTTGCGGGATATCCCGCTGGACAATCTTGAACAATTAAAGGAAATACTGATTCGGTCCGACAAGAGCCGGATGTTGGAAGGGTTGGTCATTGAAGCGGTCTTCAATGACTATCTGGACCGGTTGATGACCCAGCAGGTGCACGTGTTGCCCGTGTCTCTGGTCAGAACACTGACCATCAAGCGACGGCCCCGCACCCGCTACGTCAACGCGTGGTGGCTATGGGATCACTCGGGGGCTGGCGAGGCCGCCACTGACCTGAGTCGCCACCTGCTCCCTGCGTCGGGCAAGGATGAGTTTCTATTCGATTGCTATTACGACGAGAGCGCCAGAGACTTCTTCATCAAGGAGTGGCAGGGCAGGACGCATATTCCGATTCAATCGTTCATGTTGAAAAGTCGTGGATATGACTCCCCCCGTTTCAGGATGCCAACCAGCGCGGTCATTGACGAACACCGCTCGCAACAAGCTTTTTGGTCAGGCATTTTTAGTCATTACAGCCGCGATATTTTTAAACATGTCGTCCTGCATCGACTGTTTAAAAATTGCGCGATACAGCCTTTTTTCGATGGCGTTTGGGATATCGATAGTGTGGCGCGACTGCCCAATGGGGCGCTCATGCAGTTGGAGGTAAAACACAAGTTTCCCTACGTCGAGCGAGGTCGTGGCGGCCTCTTCTTTGGGATTAATAATGGCCAGTTACAGGTCATGCAGGACTTGGCGCGTAAAGGGATCAAGACGCTGCACATGATCATGGTCAAACCGATCTGGGACAAACAGCGCGGAACGGGCTACCTGCTTAACCGTATCGGTGAGCGTAAGCGCGTGTTGCTGTTGGCGAAACTGCTGGACACGCCCACCTTGCGCCAGATACGTGAGCGTCCGTCATGGCAGACGGGGGCTGAGCAGTCGTTTACCGGCACGGACCGCCAGAAGGCTCGCTATGTGAATGCCGCCGAGTTCCAGCTGCTGGGAACCCTGGATGATGCGGTCGATGACGTCGCCAAAAACATTCGCCTTGCGGCGATGGGGGAGCTTGACCAGCCAGTGACGGAGCAGATGTTGTACGACAGCCGAATTCATCCGTAAACGCTTCGCGGATCTCGTTTTTTGGGATACAATCGTGCGCCATTGTCACAGATTTGACCCAGAGGTTTGCATGTCTCACCTTATCGATGTCCAAACAGGTGCAAGTTCTGGCGTGGTTGCCAGCCTGCCGAGCGCCTCTCCGTCGCCTTACGAGGCGCTCAGCGAGCGAGCACTGCTGGATAAGCTTCTGGAGATTTATGATCAGGGCGCCATCGCCGAGGCGCTCGCCATGGCTGACAAGGGGAGCTGGTGTCGCGAGACCATCAACCGCTGGGCCAAGGGTAAGGCGGAGCCGAAAGTAACGCGTGCGGCTTATCAGCAAATGGTGTCCATGTTGCCTGCTCCCCGGCCCAGTGACCTTCAGCCGTCCTTTCGGTTTATCGACCTGTTCGCCGGGATCGGTGGCATACGCAAGGGGTTCGAGGCGATTGGAGGCGAGTGCGTCTTTACCTCGGAGTGGAATAAATATGCCGTTCGTACCTACAAGGCCAATCACTTTTGTGACCCGCGCAAGCACCGGTTCAATGAGGACATTCGTGAAGTCACGCTGAGCGGCGACCTGAGCATCGACGAAGAGACGGCGTACAGGCACATCGATCGGCAGATTCCCAATCACGACGTACTGCTGGCGGGCTTTCCATGTCAGCCGTTTTCGTTGGCCGGTGTGTCGAAGAAAAACTCCCTTGGTCGAAAGCACGGTTTCGAGTGTGATGCGCAGGGAACGCTGTTCTTCGATGTGGCGCGTATTCTGGCCGCCAAGCAGCCCGCCGCTTTCCTGCTGGAGAACGTCAAGAACCTCAAGAGCCATGACAAAGGCAAAACGTTCAGGATCATCTGTGAGACGCTGGATGAGCTAGGCTATGACGTGGCGGATGTGAACTCGCCCAAAGGGCAGGATCCCAAGGTCATCGACGCGCGGCACTTTCTGCCGCAGCATCGCGAACGCATCGTTCTGGTGGGGTTCCGTCGAGATCTGGGTGTTCATGAAGGGTTTACCCTGAGGGATATCCATAAAATGTACCCAAAGGAGCGCCCAGCCTTTGGTGACCTGCTGGACCCGGAGGTCGACGACAAGTACATCCTGACGCCGAAGTTATGGGAGTACTTGTACAAGTACGCCCAGAAGCATCGTGCAAAAGGCAACGGTTTCGGTTTTGGCTTGACGCGGCCCAACGATGTCGCCCGTACGCTCTCTGCCCGTTATCACAAGGACGGTTCGGAGATTCTGGTGGATCGAGGCTTCGATGACGCCATGGACTTCTATAGTGACCATAATCAGAAGCATCGGCCCAGACGACTGACCCCCCAGGAGTGCGCCAGGTTGATGGGCTTTGACCAGCCGGGAGAAAGCCGTTTCGTCATCCCGGTGTCCGATACGCAGGCATACCGTCAGTTTGGCAATTCGGTAGTGGTGCCTGTGTTCGAAGCCGTGGCAAGGTTGATGGAGCCACGGATACTGGCTGCCGCCGCCAAGACGGTAGCCCTTCAAGCGGATGACGACCCGCAACAGTACGAGATGCCCCTTGCGCTGTGATTGCCTGGCCTAAACGATCGGTGCCGGGGGAGCGGGCCATCGTCTTTTGCAGCGGTTCTATCCTTCAGATGAAAGGGCGAGTACCTTGGCTGATATTGTCGATCGCTTGACTCGATCACGCATGATGGCTTCCATTCAGGGTAAGAACACGGCTCCAGAGCGGTTTGTCCAGGCCGCTCTGGAGCAGCGTCATATCGGCTTTGACGTTCATTCGACTGAGCTTCCCGGCAAGCCCGACATCACCATCCCGCTCTATCAGGTCGCCATCTTCGTCAACGGGTGCTTCTGGCATCGGCATGAAGGGTGCTTCTATGCCACCACCCCATCGAGCCGCAAGCAGTTTTGGCAAACCAAACTCGCTGAGAATGTGCGTAGAGATGCGCGTAAACGGGCTGAGCTGGAGGCCATAGGGTGGCGAGTCGTGGTGGTGTGGGAGTGTGGGGTGAAACACGCGCCTGAGCAGTTTGATGAGGTCATTGATACGATTGAGGGCGAAATTTTTTTACCGGAGTGGCCGGAAAAGCCGCCTAGGGTAAGACGCCAATGACCCTGGCTCGCCACGCGGTTCGTACAGTGCGTTGGTCAGCTCGCGGGCAAAGCGCTGGGCGGAGGGCGGAGGGCAGGCAGTGGGTCAACGGTCACCAAGGGGGCGTCGGAATTGCCTGCAGCGCCTTGTGATTGGCGAAGGTGGGCGATGCCCAGCCAAGTCATATACCTGCGTGTGGCGTGATATGGCGTGATATCAGATGGTGCACCGCAGGAGGGCTGGAGCATGAGGCAATGAGCTGATGGGCTAAATGACCTGAAAAATGCGCTGTGATGGTGCTAAAAAGCGCCGATAGATTTAACGCCGAGTCTGCACGATAGCATGCTCGCTCATGCTGTCAATGATATTGATTATTGTTCATTTTTTGGGGAGGGAGATGCTGGGGCCTGTGGAAAGGCACCCAGCGTTGTTTCAGCCTGGCTTGCCTGGGGTGGGTTTGTCTTGCTCGGCAGGCTCTGCGGGGGCTGGTGGTACTTCGGCTTCCATGGGCGTGGCCTGTGCGGCGCTGGCTGCTTCCACCGTGGCTTCCAGGCTGGCTACCTGACGCTCCAGCGCCTCGACGCGCGCGCGCGTGCGCTGCAGTACATCCATCAAGATATCAAAGTCTTCCCGTGATACCAGCTCCAGGCGGTCGAAGGCTCCCCGCACCACTTGCTGCACGCCTTTCTGAATGTCTTCCGGGGCCTGGGAAGCGTTCTGTAAACGGTCGCCTATCTGCTGGGCTAAACGGCTGATGCGATCCTGGGGCGTCATGGCTCTCTCCTTAAACGGTGGCGCATAAATGTGGATAGCTTACCTGTAAGGATACGCAACCCTTTGGCAATCCGCATGCCCCGCGTGCGTTTTCTCCTGCAATGCGCTCGTGCATCAAAAAGAAGCATTGAGCTTTTGGTGATGTGCTTTTTTAGTGCAGTGGCGGGTAGGAGGAGGTGGATAGTCGCCCTGCTGATGCTCTTGAAACGTATTTTTTAATGTTTAAGGGCATGAATTTAAATAAGAAAAAAACCAGTGGCACGGTATGAGCATTAGTAGGGCAAGCACTAAATTCGGGCGGCCACGCCGCTCTCCACCGAGTGGGACTGAACCAGCAGGGGAGATCCGGGATGAAACTCATCACCGCTATCATCAAGCCTTTCAAGCTTGACGACGTTCGTGAAGCACTCGCCGACAACGGCGTGCAGGGGATTACGGTTACTGAGGTCAAGGGATTTGGTCGCCAGAAAGGCCACACCGAGCTGTATCGCGGTGCCGAGTATGTAGTGGACTTTCTGCCCAAGGTGAAAGTGGAAGTGGCCGTGGACGATGCGCGTCTGGAGAGCGTGCTGGATGCCATCTGCAGCGCTGCCAACAGCGGCAAGATCGGTGACGGCAAGGTATTCGTGACGCCGCTGGAAGATGTCATTCGTATTCGTACCGGAGAGCGCGGCGCCGACGCGGTATAGGCCAGCCTACACAACGACGACCCACCAATAACTTCTCTTGGATCACGGGGAACACCTGATGAACGAGCTTACAGAATTGAGCTACGCGCTCGATACGTTTTACTTCCTGATTTGCGGCGTACTGGTCATGTGGATGGCCGCCGGCTTCTCGATGCTCGAGGCCGGTATGGTGCGTTCCAAGAACACCGCTGAAATTCTGACCAAGAACATTGCGCTGTTTGCCATTGCCTGCACCATGTACCTGCTGGTGGGCTACTACATCATGTACTCCAGCGGCGAAGGCGGTTTCCTGCCCAGCCTTGGGTTCCTGATCGGTGCCGAGAACAGCGTCGATGCGGTGCTGGCCGGTGGTGAGGATGCCCCTTACTACTCCATGCGTTCGGACTTCTTCTTCCAAGTCGTATTCGTCGCAACGGCGATGTCGATCGTCTCTGGTGCCGTGGCCGAGCGTATGAAGCTGTGGGCCTTCCTGGCGTTTGCCGTGGTCATGACCGCCTTCATCTACCCGGTGTCTGGCTACTGGACCTGGGGCGGTGGCTGGCTGGATGGCGTTGGCTACTCTGACTATGCGGGCTCGGGTATCGTCCACATGGCCGGTGCCGCTGCAGCGTTGGCAGGTGTGCTGGTACTGGGCCCCCGTAAGGGCAAGTACGGCAAGGACGGTTCTATCCACGCGATTCCGGGCGCCAACATGCCGCTGGCCACGCTGGGTACCTTCATCCTATGGATGGGCTGGTTCGGTTTCAACGGTGGTTCCGAGCTGAAAATGTCGGATGCCGTGTCGGCCAACAACGTTGCTCAAGTGTTCGTGAATACCAATGCGGCGGCCGCGGGTGGCGTGATTGCAGCCCTGGTGCTGGCCAAACTGTGGTTCCGCAAGGCGGACCTGACCATGGCGCTGAACGGTGCGCTGGCAGGCCTGGTCGCCATTACCGCAGACCCGCTGTCGCCTTCTGCGCTGGGTGCCGCCTTGATTGGTGCCATCGGTGGCCTGATCGTGGTCGCTGCCATCGTCACGCTGGACAAGCTGAAGCTGGATGACCCTGTGGGTGCTATCTCGGTTCACGGTGTCGTGGGTATCTGGGGTGTGCTGGCCGTGCCGCTGAACAATGGCGATGCGTCCTTCGGTGCACAGCTGATCGGTATCGTGGGCATCTTCGGCTGGGTGTTCCTGGCGAGCCTGGTGGTGTGGCTGGTGCTGAAAGCGGTCATGGGTATCCGTGTCAGCGAAGAAGAAGAGTACGAAGGCGTCGATATCGCAGAGTGTGGCCTGGAAGCCTACCCTGAGTTTGGCGTCAAGAAATAAGCGCCGTGCCATAGCAAGCGGCACTGCTACTCAAGGCCTCCCCGATGGGAGGCCTTTTGCCGTATGTAGCGGCGCATATACGTGCCAGGCACAAGGGCTTTTTATTCTCGGGGCTGGCGGGTGTATGCTAAGTGCAACGGGCGTGAGGAGGGTCAACGTCGCGCCGCCTTGTATCCGGTCAAGACAACCGTTGCATAACCAGAGGATGTGGTCATGAAATTAATCTCAGCCATTATCAAGCCGTTCAAGCTTGATGACGTACGCGAGTCGCTTTCCGATATCGGCGTGCAGGGTATTACGGTGACGGAAGTGAAAGGCTTTGGTCGCCAGAAAGGCCACACAGAGCTGTATCGTGGGGCGGAATACGTGGTGGATTTCCTGCCCAAGGTTAAGCTGGAAGTAGCCGTGGACGATGATATGGCCGAACAGGTCATCGATGCGATCACCCAAGTGGCCAATACGGGCAAGATCGGCGATGGCAAGATCTTCGTGATGCCGTTGGAGCAGGTGATTCGTATCCGTACCGGCGAAACCGGCAAAGACGCTGTCTAACGGTGAAGGGTAAGTCGTGAAGGGCAAGGCGTGAAGAGCCAGTCGCGCCGAGTAGACAAAGCCCCTGTGGATAACATCCACAGGGGCTTTTTGCAGGGCTCAATAAGATGAGGGTGGCACAGGCTATGCGCTATTCTTCACCCTTCACCCTTCACCCTTCACC
>NZ_PINZ01000183.1:0-208 GCF_002810305.1 Halomonas sp. 141 | reverse complement strand
ACATCACCCCAACGTATAAACCACCCCGATCACATCGCCAACACCAACCCGAATACGTCACCACGGCAAATCGAGGCCCCCCGTAGCGCGGCGTAACGATTGAGCGAGAGCAACGAGCGAAAGAGGCACCCGCCGCCCCGATGGCACCACCGAACCAAACGTGCCCCCGAACGACAACATGCCACCGCCACCCCCGGCGCCCCCGGCG
>NZ_PINZ01000182.1:0-214 GCF_002810305.1 Halomonas sp. 141 | reverse complement strand
CCGCCATTCGAGGTGTTGACGCGGTTGCTCGTTATGGCGCGAAATGAGGATGGTGCCACGCCTCATAACGTTGGCGGTGTTCCCGTAGCGCGGTGTAAGCGGAGCGCACCCGCGAAGCACCCCGTGAGGGGTGCTGGTGATGGCGTGAATGTCAGCGGTTACTGAATAGGTTCGATCAGGGCTTCCAATGTGTTGGCACTCAATATGCCTTCCA
>NZ_PINZ01000181.1:0-221 GCF_002810305.1 Halomonas sp. 141 | reverse complement strand
AAGCTCGGCGGCGTGTTTGTCCTTCACTCGAACCTTGAGGGTCTTGGTCTGCTTCATGGCTTCGAATATACTTGGTCCATGGAAACCAAACAAGCTATCAGAACAGGAAGACACTGCGTTTTTAAACTCCATGCCCATTTGGTATTTGTCACCAGGTATCGGGGCAAGGTGTTCACCGGCGCGCATCTCAACTCCCTCGAATTGCTTTTCGACCGAGTGTG
>NZ_PINZ01000180.1:0-236 GCF_002810305.1 Halomonas sp. 141 | reverse complement strand
TAGCATAAATATTCGCCTGAATCCAGATATTGCCACGAATATATTCGCCAATATTAAAGTTTTTGTACAAATCATTTTTTGTAGCAATGCGCACTAATATGGCAGGAAGGTTGTCTTCTAAAACTAAAGTGACATCATAAAGGGTATATTCTGCACCCATAAATGACATTGAAGTTTTACCGACAATATTACCTTGGAACCAAGCTTCATCTTCTTGACCAAGATTTTCTCCATAT
>NZ_PINZ01000017.1:0-66517 GCF_002810305.1 Halomonas sp. 141 | reverse complement strand
TTGCACGGGGCGAATGATCAAAAAGTGCTCGCTGGCGGTGATAGGGAAAGTGTCGGCGCCGGCTTCACGGATTCAGGCTGATTCCCTGGCTCTACCTGCGTGGCGTTTCCTCCGGTGACTTCCAGGAGGCCCTGAGCGCGCTGATCGGCGAGCAGGCCAATGGCCTGTCGGCGAACACGGTCTCCCGGCTCAAGTCGAAGTGGCTTGATGAGCACAAGGGCTGGCAGCGACGGGACCTGAGTCAGAAACGCTATGTGTACTGGTGGGCTGACGGCGTGTACAGCAACGTCCGTCTGGATGACCGGCTCTGCCTGCTGGTGATCATCGGCGTGACCGAGCATGGTCACAAGGAGCTGGTGGCTGTGGAGGACGGCCACCGGGAGTCCGAAGCCAGCTGGCGAGAGCTACTCACGGATTTGCGGGAACGTGGCTTGGAGCCCTCGCCCAAGCTGGCTGTTGGCGACGGCGCACTGGGCTTCTGGAAGGCTCTGAGCAAGGTGTTTCCGGACACCCGGCATCAGCGGTGCTGGGTGCATAAGACCGCCAACGTGTTGGACAAGCTGCCCAAGTCGGTACAACCGAAGGTGAAGTCAGCCTTGCATGAAATCTACCTGGCGGAGACCCGAGACAGCGCCCACAAGGCGTTCGACAGCACCTTGAGACGATTCCGAGACAAGTACCCGAAGGCCATGGAAAACCTGGAGAAGGACCGGGATGAGCTGCTGGCCTTCTACGATTTTCCGGCGACTCACTGGATTCACTTGCGGACCACCAATCCGATTGAATCCACGTTTGCCACGGTGAGGCTAAGAACCAAGCGGAGCCGCTCCTGTGGCAACCGGGACACCACGTTATCGATGGTGTTCAAACTGCTCCAATCCGCCCAGAAACGCTGGAAGCGGATCAAGGGGTTCGACCAACTGAAGCTGGTCGTGGATAACGTACAGTTTCAGGATGGAATACAGGTGGAAGATCAATCTGACAGGAACGCTGCCTGATGGTCATACACCAGATTTGACAATAACTCCAGAGTGCGTCATGCTGAACAAAGGGACGCACGTTATCGAAGCGCTTGGTGTGCTCGACAGCATTCTCAAGCGCATGGAACAGCATCAAACCAAAAAAAGGGCACTACTCAGGGCACTGAGATTGGCCCAGAACGGACGGTAACAAGTGGATACCGATGAAGGATTGCTAGCCAGCTATCTAAAACGGAAGTTGTCTGCCCATGAAGCGGTCGAGACCATTTCAGGCTGCAGAAACCTGATTCTCGGAATGAGCGCCGCGCAACCGCCGGCATTGATGGCAGCCACTGCAGATGCCCTCAGAGATCGATTGATTGGTCCGTTAAACGTCTATTATCTGCATGGTACGGAACATCTTCAGCAAACTCTTTTAGCTCCAGATCTCATTGATCTCGTAACACCTCGTCCACTCTTTCTAAGCCATTCAGACAGGGCTGCCATTGCACAATCCAACTCTACAAATTGGATTGAATTCGTACCCGCAATGCTCCACCAGGCCGGCCGCCTGCTGACAGAGCACATAGATCCGGAATGTTTTTTTGTGACCGTATCGCCGATGGATCGCCATGGATATTTCAGCCTCGGCACCAACGCTGATTACGGAGCGTCGGTGATCCGAAAAGCAAGGAAAGTCATTGTCGAGGTCAACCGGTATATGCCTCGAACCTTTGGTGAATGTTCCGTCCATATTTCAGAAATAGACCACATCGTTGAGCACGATCAACCGCTGGTAGAGGCAATCCCCAAGGCGCCCACAGAGGTCGATAGAAAGATTGCGCAACAGATCATCGAACGGATTGAAGATGGGGACACCTTACAGATCGGAGTGGGCGGAGTACCAAATGCCGTGCTCTCGGGGTTGAAGCAGCACAAAGATCTGGGGCTACACAGCGAACTGTTCTCCCCGGCAATGGTTCCCCTGATTCAGGCCGGGATCTTGAATGGTCGACGCAAGACATGGATGCAACACAAGCACATTTTCACCTTCGCTCTCGGAGACCGTGCGCTCTACGAGTTCCTTGACGATAACCCTGCTATCGTTGGATACCCCGCTTCCTGGGTAAACAACCCCGACATCATTCGGCTAAACGACAACATGGTGTCTGTAAATTCAGCACTCGAAATAGATCTGACTGGCCAGATCAATTCTGAACAAATTGGCGATCGCCCCTTTTCAGGCACCGGTGGCCAACTCGATTTTGTTCGTGGTGCTTACGCCGCAAGAAACGGGCGCTCCTTCATTGCATTAAGGTCAACCGCTCAATCGGGCTCTGTAAGCCGTATCGTCCCGCGTCTACTCGGCGGTGCCGTCACAGACCCCCGGAATGATGTGCAATTCGTAGTGACTGAGTATGGCTGCGTAAACCTTAAAGGCCTCTCTATCCCTCAAAGAGCCAGAGCCCTCATCCAAATTGCATCTCCTGAATTTCAAGATCATCTTGAGCGAGAGGCAACGTCACTTGGATGGATATAGGCACTATAGATCGGATCACTGAAATCAGAGCGCTGGATAATGCCAACCTAGTTGTTTAGAACAGCCTCAATCGCCCGGTAATCATCATAGGTCACGAGGTTTATTCCCACCGCTCGCTGAGTATTCAGGTATTCCGAGAGCATTGGCGAAGGGGTTGTCAGTAGATTAATGACCCGGCTCCGAACGTCCTCGCAAATTCCACTGCGGAATACAAAAGGGTCATAGTGTAACGGTACCGAACGCCAGAGAACCGTTAGGGTGTCCTCTGCAATCATGCCGCGCCTGAGCGCTTCATCTGCTCTTGAGCTGGAGACAAAGGCAGCCTCCGCCTTGTTGTCCAGCAACGCCATCAATGCCTTGTCATGGCTACCCGCGTATATGTTGGCTCCAAAGAAATCGGAGAATGGCTCGCCGATCGTGGTTGCAAACTCGTTTTTGGGAATGAGAGCCCCTGATGTACTGGAAGAATCTGTCAGCAGTATCCTGGTATTTCTCAGGTCCTCAATGCTGTTTATCCCCGCTGCCGTTGGAACTACCAGTAACGAATAATAGAAACTCCCCTCGGGTGTAAAGAGCCCGGCCTCGGTGGTTAGAGAAGCGAAGGCATCCAGACCCGGGTCTGTTCGATGGGCGATAACATAGGATGCCGGCCCCATAACGGCCAGGTCGACACCGCCCGAGAGTACACCGTCCATCACGCTCTCGTAAGAGGTGGCTCTAACCAGTTCTACCGGCATCCCAAGCCCCTGCTCTAGCAGCGTAATCAACGGCTGATATTCAGAGGCCTGCTGGTCGATATCTTTTTTTGGGATCATCGTGAAGGTCAATCTGTTCATGTTGCAGTTTTTGACCTCTCGGACGGCTCCCCAACTATAAAACGATGCAAAGGCGAGCGATGCGAACGCGAGAATTAACGTCAGCAACCTCATGCTCTGGCTTCCTCTTCTGCGAAGGTTCTCAGGAACTCAGGAATCTTCTCCGCTGGCATGGGGCGCCCCAGGTGATAGCCCTGTGCAATGTCACAGCCGGCGACTTTCAGGTGAACCAGCTGCTCACGGGTTTCCACGCCCTCGGCCACCACTTTGAGCGCCATGCGCTTGGCCAGAATAATGGTAGAGGACACCGCACGATCGGACTGTCATCATGGCTGTTTGAGATGCGGTTAATCAGGCTTCGGTCAATCTTGAGCTTGTCTACCGGTACCGCCTCCAGGTGGGCGAACCCCGCGTAACCGGTGCCGAAATCGTCAAGACTGAGGCGGATACCTGCCGACTTGAGGCAATGCAGGCTCTCAACTGCCCGGCCTTCCAGCATACCGTTAGCCCCGGAGTTCGAGGTCTTCCCGAATAACCTCCGGATGACGGAAAGCAATCTCGATGAGTGCCTTTGCCGGCCCTGAGGGTTTACGTCGACCTTGCTCCCATTCCTGCAACGTACGCGGAGAAATATGCAGTACCTCAGCAAACTCCCTCTGGGTCAGGCCGGTTTTACCGCGTGCCTCTGCCACCTCGTTAGGCTCCACACGACTGACTCGTGCGGCTTTGCCCGCTTTCATTTCTTTGACGGACTGGAGTAGCTTGTTGCCAAGCTCCTCAGCACTCAGGGTCTCGTTACTCATTTTCCAATACCTCACGAATCGACTTCAGGATATGCGCGGGTATGTTGTCCTTGACGGCCTTTTTGTAGATCACCAACAGCCAGATCTCGCCATTTGCCAACCTGGTGAAGTAGATAACTCGCACTCCACCCCGCTTCCCTGAACCCGCAACCGACCAACGAACCTTTCTACATCCACCACTACCGGGAATGGGATCACCTATTTCCGGATTGGCTGCCAGCCAAGCGAAGAAAGAGCTCCGCTCCTCTTCAGTCCAAATTTTCCTGGCGTCCGCTTCAAATGTAGGGGTTTCGATGATGGTAAACATACTGACAAATATACGTCATTGACGGAGTTTTGCAAGGTAGGCGGCTAGAAGGGTTAACGCCGCGCACACCGGTGCGAGCTTGCGAGCATCCGACGGCCGCCAGGCCGTGTAGTGCTGCGCTTGGTTATGGCTGCGACGCTCCCAGCTCTCTACTAGCTAGCACTATGCAAAGCGCTAGCGGAGCCACAGCCCGAACAATGCGAGGCAAGAACTGAGTACCTGCCACCGCCACAATTTTTCTTAGTGTCACACCACGCCGATTGCGATGATGTGGCCGTTTACCTTTTACTTTCCGACTACCACCAGGAGCGAAACTGCCAAGCCTGTGATGAACCGGAAGACTCTAATACCGGTTAACTTGGCTTGTGGCACGACGCCGACAGTCCCTACCTAAACCCAACTAAAAGCAAAAAGCCGAGCACCCATAACGCCTGAGTTAAGCCGCGCCGCGAAGCGGCGTCGGCTTGAATGAATTGTTAGGTGTGATGTTAGCCACGGAACGGCTCATCTGTACGAGGAGCGTCAGGCGCTTGCTTGTCTAGCGACTCGCGGTACTTGATGCAGCCACGCATGAAATGAGGCCACGCTGGCACAGCAATTTTGGGATCAACCTTCTCGGGCAGGAGCGCCCACAGAGCCGGATGGTGCCAGCACAGATCATGGCCAGTGGTGTCTCGGTGTTCGCGGATACCTTGGCGAAGTTTTATGACCTCTGCCACAAGTTGTTCCTGGGACATTTCTAGTAAATCACTATCCATCCATGACCTCTTAAATTTGCGGCGGACTTCACCATCACACCTAACGCCGCGTTAAGGGGTGAGCAACGCAACTACCAACTCACCGCATTGCACTAAAAACTAATAAAATCAACGCATAACGAAAATGCTACGCGTTGCGAATCCCTCTTTAACGCCTTGTTATGTTTAGAGAACTGAATTTTGTTCTTTTGCGTATTGTGCGTAGAGAATGTCGGCAAAATCTGTTTCGTTGATAATGCCGATAACAAGATCTCGAACTGCATCCGCAAGTAAATCGTTTTCCTGCGTAAGCTCAAAATCGTTAAGTGATAAATATTCAAGTGCCACAGCCAAACCTGTGCGTTTGTTGGCATCTGGTAGCGCATGTGAAACCGCTATACAAGCAGTGTATTTAGCTGCGATTTCGAAAACATCATCCAGTCCTTCATAAACGATCGCATTATCGATTCGACCTAGCGCCCCTTGAAGCTTAGGAATATCAACTGCCCCTTTCATTCCTGGTTCTGTTTTTAGGATGAAAGCATTAATTTCGATCACTCGTTCAAAAGGAAAACAGATGATATCCATTACATATCAGCCAATTTAGTGAATGTCTTCTGATGGGTACGCAAAGCAAGTTTTGTTTCAGACTTCACAATTTGACGACCAGCATCACCAGTTAAATCAAGCTTTTTGCTAGCCTTAATTTTCGGTCTTTCAACAGCATCAACGCCGTAAGCTTCAACTTTTCGATTCATATCACACCTACTATCAATAAAGGTTTGACCGATTATAGCCCCAAAACGTGATAAAAAACATAACAGTGATTATACGCCCTTCCACATAACATTATTGAACGCGCCAGCATGATTATTGATGTTATATCGCCACTCAAAAAATCATAAACCACTGTTTCTAATAGACTATGTCTGACTCATGGCAGCATAACCAAAATTCGCGTGGCCGCTGCTTTTTGCGATTTCATCATACTCTATTGATAAATTTGGCTTTGGTCACGCAGATTTTCGGAAAAATTGAGTTGGGTCAAGGGATGGAGTGGTTGAGGGAATGTGGCGGGTTCGGGGCGGCTGGGCGCCGCCTTCGCGGGTGCCTTCCTCGCTCGTTGCTCTCGCTCGGGCGTTACGCCGCGCTACGGGTGGGCTGAGGCTTGGTGGCCTGATCGTCGCGAGCTGAAGCTCCCTCCCACAAGGGCGGGTGGGCTGAGGTTTGGTGGCTTGATCGTCGCGAGCTGAAGCTTCCTCCCACAAGGCGGCTTCGGGGCGGCTGGCGCCGCCTTCGCGGGTGCCTTCCTCGCTCGTTGCTCTCGCTCGGGCGTTACGCCGCGCTACAGGGTTGACGGCGCTTTGTGGGATGTGGCGGGTTCGGGGCGGCTGGCGCCGCCTTCGCGCCGGGCCGCCGCTGCGGGTGCCTTCTTCGCTCGTTGCTCTCGCTCAGGCGTTACGCCGCGCTACGGGGCCGAACGTCTAACACTCACGGGTCACCAGCCACTCCTCTCCCCTTCCATTTTTCTCCTCACTTCAAAGCTCGATGCCTTTTTGGGCTTTGATGCCTTGGTCTTTGAAGGCGTGTTTGACGACTTTCATTTCGGTGACGGTGTCGGCGAGGTCGATGAGGGGTTGGGGGGCGTAGCGGCCGGTGACGATGGCGTGTTGCATGGGGGGGCGGGCTTGCAGGTCGTCGAGGACCTGGTCCAGGTCGAGGTACTCGTAGCGCAAGGCGATGTTGAGTTCGTCGAGCAGTACCATGTGGTAGCTGTCGTCTTGCAGCATGCGCTTGGCTTGTGCCCAGGCGGCGTTGGCGGCGGCGACGTCGCGTGCGCGGTCCTGGGTGTCCCAGGTGTAGCCTTCGCCCATGACGTGGTAGTCCACGTTGGGCAGGTGGCGGAAGAAGGCTTCTTCGCCGGTGCTGAACGCGCCCTTGATGAACTGCACCACGCCTACCTTCATGCCGTGGCCCAGGGCGCGGGCGAGCATGCCAAAACCGGAGCTGCTTTTGCCTTTGCCGGGGCCGGTGAGCACCAGCAAGATGCCCTGCTCTTTGTCGGCGCGGGCAATGCGCTCGTTCATGATTTTTTGCTTGGCCGCCATGCGCTGGGCATGGCGTTCCGGGGTTTTGGCATTTTCGCGCATGGGGGCTCCTTGGGGTGTTTTACGCTTTCAGTACATAGCGCAGGGTTTCCACGACCTGATCGGTGGTGGTGCACCAGGCTTGGGCCTGGGCGTCGACTTCTTTCAGCGGGTGAACGATCTCTTCGCTGTGCAGCGTGATGTAGGGCTTGGCCAGGGCTGCGCAGTAGCCTGCATCGAAGGCGGCGTTCCACTGTTTGTACTTGTCGCCGAAGCGCACCACCACCAGATCGGCTTGTTCGATCAGGGTGCGGGTGCGGATGGCGTTCACTTTGGA
Organism: Halomonas sp. 141; assembly: GCF_002810305.1. Classification (NCBI taxonomy): domain Bacteria; kingdom Pseudomonadati; phylum Pseudomonadota; class Gammaproteobacteria; order Oceanospirillales; family Halomonadaceae; genus Halomonas; species Halomonas sp. 141. The sequence continues at coordinate 58,932 of NZ_PINZ01000017.1, read as the reverse complement.
AGACTGGTGGTCGCGCCAGAAGCCGTTGTCCGGCTTGCCCAGGTGGTCGCCAGCAGCATCGGAGGCGTCGTGGTCGGTCACCGGGGCGGTGAAGACCACGTCCAGGCCTGCGGCTTCTGCGCCGCGCTGGATCTCTTCACGCCAGTCGGTGTGGATCTCGCCGGAAAGGTAGACGTAAAAGCTCATGGTGGCTCCTTGCGATTTGCCGAGGGTATATGCGTCCATTCTATGGAAAGACATTCCATATTCATACCCGTGTTAGTGCAAAGGCTGCTGGGCCAGCAGGTAAATGTCCATGATCCAGCCATGGGCGTCACGCAACTCACCGCGCCGCTGAAGAATGGTATCGGCCACGTCGCTCAGTTGCCCTTCGATCAAGCACTGCTTGTCCATGCCCAGGTAGGCACCCCACCAGATGTAGGTGTCCTGGGGCGGTAGCGTGGTGAAGGCACCGCCGCTGTCCAGCATGACAGCCACCGTGGCGGCATCGCCTGGCCAGCCGCGTTCGCGCAGGCGACGGCCGGTGGTGATGTGTACCGGCTCGGCCAGGGCGTTGAGCGGGATTCTGTGTTCGGCGGTCAGCACTTGCAGGCTGGTAATGCCCGGGATGACCTGTACGTTCATCGCCCTGCCCGCGGCGCTCAGGCGCTGGGTAATCCGCAGGCTGCTGTCGTACAGCGAAGGGTCTCCCCACACCAGCATGCCCACCCGCCCGCCGTTGGGCAGGTGAGCATCGATGTGCTGTGCCCATGTGCGGGCGATGGCGGCGTGCCAGTCGTCCACCGCCCCCAGGTAGTCGTGGCCGTTGGCCCGCTGAGGCAGGTCGAACTCGACCACCCTGGGCGTCATCGGCGCTTCCAGCAGGCGTTCGCAGAGCAGGCGGCGCAGGTCGATGAGATCCGACTTGGACGCGCCTTTGCGGGGCAGCAGTATCAGATCGGCATCATTGAGGGCGCGCACGGCGGCCAGGGTGACGTGGTCAGGGTTGCCGGTGCCAATACCGATCAACGATAACGTAATCATGGCTCGCTCTCCCCCGCTGGGGCCGCAAAGGGAGAATCCGCCGACTGGGGACGAAAACGGCGGTCATAGCCTATCGCGTAGAGGCTGCTCTCCTGGAAGTCTTCGCACTCCAATACCGGCCCCACCAGAATTAGCGCGGTGCGCTGCATGGTGTCATCGATCTTCGTTTCTATCGTGGCTAGCCGCCCACGCACTACCCGCTCATCGGGCCAGCTTGCTCGCCATACCACCGCCACCGGGCACTGCGCTCCATAATGTGGGGTCAGGCTTTCCACCACCTGGGCAAGATTGTGAATGGAGAGGTGAATGGCCAGGGTGGCGCCAGTGCGGGCAAAGTTGGCCAGGGTCTCTTCGCTGGGCATGGCACTGGCCCGCCCAGGTGTACGGGTGAGCACCACCGACTGGGCCACGCCGGGCAGCGTCAACTCCTGGCCCAGGGTCGCTGCTGCGGCGGCAAAGGAGGGCACACCGGGGGTGATGCTGTAAGGAATCTTCAACTCACGCAGGCGGCGCAGCTGCTCGCCCATGGCCGACCATACCGAGAGATCCCCCGAGTGCAGGCGGGCGATGTCCAAGCCTGCCGCGTGGGCGGTTTGAACTTCGTGAAGTATCTCGTCTAGCGATAGCGGCGCGGTGTTGATCACCCTGGCCCCTGGCGGGCAGTGTTGCAGAATCTGCTCCGGCACTAACGAGCCCGCATAGAGGCACACCGGGCAGGCGGCGATCAGGTCACGCCCGCGCAGGGTAAGCAGATCCGGCGCGCCGGGGCCTGCGCCAATGAAATGTACGGTCATTATCGATTTCCTTCTGCCAACGCCAGCGCGGCGGTGGCCTGTCGATCCGCTGAGATGATTCTGGGCCCTAGCAGCCTTGCCCCTGGCCCGGCCCCCAGTAGCGCCACGGCTTCGGCGACGCTGCCCGTACCACGGGCCTGCATGCTGCGAACCGAGTGGGTGAGCGTTGAGGCTGAAGAGAGCTCGGCGTCTGCCACGGCGATTACCTCCAGACTGCGCAGTTGGCCCAGTTGTTGAACCAACGGCAGCATGGAGTGGGCCGATGCCAGTTGGTCGATGGTGCCATACTGCTCGATCAGTTGATCCAGCGCTTGACCAAGAGACGTCAGCGGCGCTTCGCTGCGAAAGCCAAACCCCGCTACTTTTATCCTTTGCACCTTCATCGCGTGCGCTATCGGTGTATCGTCAACATCGTTCATCGAACGCCCCGCCACTGCACAATCGGGTAGTTGGCCTTCCAGCCCCGGCGGGTGCCGATGGGGGCCGCGCTGGCCAGCTCCAGGCGCAGCAGCTCACCGCCTGCCTGCTGGTGCCAATGGGCCAGCAATGCTTCCGACTCCAGGGTGACCGCATTGGCGACGATGCGCACGCCTTGGGGTAGGCATTGCCATAAGGCCTCTAACAGCGTTTGGGATAACCCGCCGCCGATAAACACCGCATTCGGTAGCGGTGTCTCGTTGAGCCTGTCAACCGCACTGCCCTCTTTGACCGCTAGCCAGTCAACGCCCAGGCTGGCTGCGTTGGCGCGTGCCCTAGCAGCCCGTTCAGGGTGGCGCTCAAAGCCGATGGCCTGATTATCCGGGTGAGCGAGCAGCCACTCAATGGCGATGGAGCCCGACCCGGTGCCGATATCCCATAGCCGCTCACCGGGCATGGGGGCCAAGGCGGATAGAGTGATTGCGCGAACGGCCTGCTTGGTGATCTGGCCGTCATGCTCAAAGAGGCTATCTGGCAGGCCGGGGGTAAGCGGCAAGGCGGGGCCAGCCCCGGCAATGTTGAGCCCTACCGCGACGGGGTGGGCGATATCCTCGGGTAACTCGGCCCCAATACGACAATGGCGAATGCGCTCTTCGGCACCGCCCAGGGATTCCAGCAGCGTTAGCTGGGAATCACCAAAGCCGAAGCGGTTCACCAGTGCCGCTAACTCGGCCACCGCCTCGCCGTCTCTTACCAGCACTAATAAACGCCTGCCCGCATGCAGATAGGGGCGAATGCGCGTTAGCGGTTTGGCATGCAGGCCCAGGCAAGTGCAGCGCTCCAGCGGCCAGCCTAAACGGGAAGCCGCCAGGCTAAAGGTGGAGGGCGATGGCAGCGCCTGCCACTCCTCTGCCGCCAGGTGACGTGATATGGAAGTGCCTGCCCCAAACCAGAAGGGGTCGCCGGAGACCAGCATAACGACCCGACGGCCGCGCTGCGCTAACAGCATGGGAATGCCATCGGCAAAGGGCACCGGCCATTCATGCATCTCCATGTTCAGGTCAGCATTCAGGGGTGGCAGCAGGCGTAAGTGGCGGCGCGCACCGAAGACTACCTGGGCATTCTCCAGCGCTTCACGGCTTGTCGGGGTTAGCCCCGCTATGCCACTCTCCCCCCATCCTAATAGCGTCAGCCAGGGAGCCTGACCCACTGGAGCGTGAGAAATTTCAGCCATGATCAACATCCTAATTCTTGGGGGAACCTCTGAAGCCAGCGCCCTGGCCAGCGCCGTCGCCAAGCGCGGCCTTCCTGCTGTGTTCAGCTATGCTGGGCGGGTGAACGCGCCCAAACCCCAGCCGCTACCTACCCGCATTGGCGGTTTTGGCGGCGTCAGTGGGCTAGTCGCTTTTTTAGCCCAGCAGCGCATTACCCATGTTGTTGATGCCACCCACCCTTTTGCTACCCAGATGAGCACTCATGTTGTCGCCGCTGCGGCTCAGTGTGGGGTTAAGGCCACTGCCCTTACCCGGCCTGCCTGGCGACCCATTGATGGCGACCAGTGGCAGAGCGTGGCAACGGTCGATGAGGCGGTTAGCGCGCTGGCTGGCCCACCCCAGCGTGTACTACTGGCCATTGGCCGCATGCACCTGGCTGCCTTTGCCCCCCAGCCCCAGCACCATTACGTTCTGCGTCTGGTCGATCAGCCTAACAGCCCGCCGCCGCTCGTGGATTATAGCACCGTGATCGATAGAGGCCCGTTTACCCTGGAAGGCGACTTGGCTCTGCTGGAGACCCTGCGTATCGAGCGCATCGTATGTAAAAACTCCGGCGGCGAAGGCGCGGCGGCCAAACTCACCGCTGCCCGTAGGCTCGGCCTGCCGGTGGTAATGATCGAGCGGCCGGAGCTGCCTTCCCGCCATGAGTTGCATAGTATCGATGACGTGATGAGCTGGCTTGATGACCACTGTTAAGATACCACTGTTAATCGGCAGAACGTGGCGTATACACCAGCGGCACGCCCTCCCGCTCGATCAGCCGCGTCTGCTGGGAACCGACGATCACCAGCGTGCGCATATCGGCCATTTCAGGTTCAGCCCCGCCTAGCGTCGTGACACGAACCGATTCCTCGGGGGTAGAAACCGCGCGGGCGAAGATGATCAATCGGTCCGGGCCGCAGGCTTCCCTCAGTACCTGCAGGGTGCGCGCAAAACCCTCGGGCCGCGCTTTGGAGCGAGGGTTGTAGAACGCCATGGCAAAATCGGCCTCGGCGGCCAAACGCAGGCGTTTTTCGATGAGCGCCCAGGGCTTGAGGTTGTCAGAAAGATTAATGCAGCAGAAGTCGTGACCCAGCGGCGCGCCGACACTGGCGCTGGCGGCCAGCATGGCGGAAATGCCCGGCAGCACCTGGATATCCAGGGTACGCCACTGGACGTTCCCGGCTTCCAGCGCCTCGAACACCGCCGCCGCCATGGCAAACACGCCGGGGTCACCAGAAGACACCACCACTACCCGGTGCCCCTCAAGCGCCAGCTGCAGCGCATGCTCTGCCCGGCGAATCTCTTGGCGATTATCCGAGCCATGGCGAATCAACCCGGCTCTAGGCGCGACCCGGTTGACGTAGGGTACGTAGCCCACCACATCGGTGGCCTGCTGCAGCGCAGCCGTCACTTCCGGGGTGATCATCGTTTCGGCCCCAGGCCCCAGGCCGACGATTTTCAGCCAGCCGCTCATGGGCGCCGCCCGTTGCCGTGAATCAGCACGATCGAGAAGTACGGTACGCTCTCGCCAACGTCGGCCAGCGGCAATACCCGTTGCTGAGGCATGGCGGCGTACTCGATCAGCCAGGCATCCTCTTCTCGGCCAGCGTGCACCAGCGCCCGGCGCAATTTGGCCAGGTTGCGGCCAATCTTCATCACCACCAGCGCGTCGGTCTGGGCGATACGTTCGGCCAGCGCCGCTTCGGGTAGCGTGGCCATCAGTACGGTCATGATGTCATCGCCCCAGGTGATCGGCTGGCCGGTGGCTGTCCATGCCGCCGACATGCCGGTAATGCCCGGCACCACCGAGACCGGCACCCGGTTCAACAACCGCGTGTAGAGGTGCATGAAGGAGCCGTAGAAGAACGGGTCGCCTTCGCACAGCACCACCACATCGCAGCCTGCCTCGGCCATCTCAGTTAGCTGGGCCACGCTGCGTTCATAGAAGGCTGACAACAGCTCGTTGTAGCGGGGGTCATCAAAGGGAATCTCCGTGGTCACCGGATACTCCATGGGCAGCTCGATTGCCCCAGGGCTTATCAGTCCTTCCACAATGGTGCGAGCATGGCCGCAGCGGCCCTTCTTGCGAAAATAGGCCACGTGGGTCGCCCCGCGTATCAGGCGGTCGGCGCGCACGCTCATCAAGTCCTGGCTGCCGGGCCCCAGGCCCACTCCGACGATGGCTCCCTGGGTCATTCGATGCGATCCGCCATGGCGTTGATGGCAGCCACCGTCACGGCGCTGCCGCCCAGCCGACCACGAACGACACAGCTGGGCAGTGCCGAATGGGCCAGCAGCGCTTCCTTGGATTCCGCCGCTCCCACGAAGCCCACCGGGCAGCCGATGATCGCCGCCGGGCGTGGGCAGGCCGGGTCTTCGAGCATGTTGAGCAGATGAAACAGCGCGGTGGGCGCGTTGCCAATGGCGACCACGGCGCCTGCCAGACGCGGGCGCCACAGCTCCAGCGCCGCCGCCGAGCGGGTATTGGCCATTTCCCGGGCGAGCGTGGGCGTGCGCTCATCGTTAAGGGTGCAGATGACCTGATTGTCGGCTGGCAGACGCTTGCGAGTGATGCCTTCCGAAACCATCCGGGCATCACACAGAATCGGCGCGCCCTGCTCCAGGGCGGTGCGGGCCTTGTGCACCACATCGTTTCGAAAGTGAATATGCCCGGCCAATTCCACCAGGCCAGCGGCGTGAATCATGCGTACTGCAACCGTCTCTTCTTCCGCTGAAAAGCGGCCAAGTTCCGCCTCGCGGCGAATGATGGCGAAGGATTCCCGGTATATCGCCGGGCCACTGGTTTCATACTGATAAGGCACCCAAACTCTCCAAGTAGGCGATCACCTCACTCTCCGTGAGATCTGACTTCACCGGCGTGCTGTCGGCACTGCCATTGACGATAAGATGGAACCGGCCCGACTGCCCCACCAGACACAGATCGGCCGCAGCGCGTCGGGCGCACCCTTTCGCACAGCCGGAAATATGTACACTGCTGCTGTTCACGCCGCTCAGCCGCTCGGCAAGGCGCTGGGTCTCGACACTGGCCTGCTCGCAGTAGGGCGCGCCAGGGCAAGCATCCAGGGACAACCGCGGGTCGGCGTCATCCAGGATCAAGCCGTCGTTGGCGGCCTCGAATGCCCCTTTCAGCAGCAACCGCCGCCAGGGGGTCACCCGGCCTGCCGTCACCGTGGCGGGCGCTATCCACTCCCGCAGCGTGGCCGCAGTGGTACGCCCCAGGGGTAGCCCCACCACCCATCCAGCCGGATGGCGACCCAGCGCCAGCCGGGGGCCCGCAGGCGCGGGCAGCGTGTCCTCGGGTGCCCAGGCAGGCAGCGGCGCCATATGGCGCCGCATGCGGCCAGACTGCCCGCCACCGCTCTCCATGAACCAGTGGGTCAGGCGGATGAGCAGTGCCACAGCGGTGTCCACATCTTCCACGGCGGTACCTGCCGGATGGCCATCGGCCCGTACCAGCAGACCGCCACACTCGGAGCGCTCGATGCGAAAATCGGCGGCCTCCTCACCCAGCACCGGGGCGTCGCCCGCATCGATGGCGATGCCCACCTTGCCGGGCAAGGCGGCCACTTCAGCGCCCCTGGCCTGCAGCAGGCGAGCCATGGTAGGCGAGTCTTCCCCCGCTTGCCAGTCGGGCGCCAGCATCAGTGGCGGCTGGCGCTCCGTTTCGGGGTCGGCGCTCACCAGCTGGTGCCGAAGCAAAAAGTCCATCAGCGGCGGCCAGCTAGCATGGCTCACCCCGCGTAGCTGGATATTGGCGCGCCGGGTCAGCTCGATCAAACCACTGCCGAAGGTTTCGGCGGCATCGCAGAGCGCCAGCAGCTGCGCTCGCGAAAGCTCTCCCATGGGCGGGCGCACCCTGACCAACAGGCCGTCTCCGGTGGCCATGGGGCGCCAGGCACCAGGGCACCAACCCTTGATACGCGGGCTAGACAACATGGCCATTGGCCTCCCTGGCTTCGTCCAGTGCCAGCAGTAGCTCCTGCAGCGCTTCGCCATGCTCGCCAGGGGAATGCCACATGCCTCGCTGGGCGGCTTCCAGCAGCCGCTCGGCCATCTCTTCCAGGGCTGCCGGATTGTGCTGACGCAGAAACTGCTGATTGGCAGCATCGAGCACCAGGGCATCGCTGACCTGAGCATACTGGTAGTCGGCGACCAGGTCGGTGGTGGCGTCGTAGGCAAACAGATAGTCCACCGTGGCGGCCATTTCGAAAGCACCCTTGTAACCGTGCTCGCGCATGGCGTCGATCCATTTGGGGTTCAATACCCGAGCGCGCAGCACCCGATTCAACTCTTCCTTCAAGGTGCGGATTCTGGGCGCCGCCGGGTTGGCGTGATCGGCGTGGTAAATCTCCGGAGCGATGCCGCTCAGCGCTCGGCTGGCGTTGGCCATCCCCCCCTGGAAGGCGTAATAGCTGTTGGAGTCGAGAATATCGTGCTCGCGGTTGTCCTGATTCTGCATGACGGCATCGAGCCCCTGGAGCTGCTGCTCGAACGCTGCCCGTGCGGGAGCCCCCGAGCCCTTGAACTGGCCATAGGCGTAAGCCCCTGCGTCCAGATACGCCTCGGCCAGATCATCGGCGCTCTCCCAGGCGCGGTTGTCGATCAGCCGATTGAGGCCCGTGCCATACTCGCCAGGCTTGCTGCCGAAGATACGGTAGCTTGCCTGCTGGGCCGCCATGTCCGAGGGCATGCCCTGTGCCTCCAGGGCTTGCTGGCGAGCCAGCACCGCCTGCCGAATTGTGTTGCTGTTACCGGGCTCCTCGTAGCTTGCCACGGCCTGCACGGCGGCATCGAACAGACGAATCACGTTGGGAAACGCATCGCGGAAAAACCCGGAGACGCGCAGGGTCACATCTACCCGAGGGCGATTGAGCAGCATGGCAGGGATGACATCGAAATCGGTGACCCGCTGCGCCCCCAGCGACCACCTGGGCCGCACGCCCATGAGCGCCAGGGCCTGGGCAATGTCGTCGCCACCGGTGCGCATGGTGGCGGTGCCCCAGATCGACAACCCCAGCCGCCTTGGGTAGTCGCCATGATCCTGCAGGTAGCGCTCGACGAACGCCTGGGCGGACTTTTCACCCAGCGCCCAGGCGGCTGGCGATGGAATCGAGCGGTTATCCACGCTGAAAAAGTTGCGCCCGGTGGGCAGCGTGTCCAGGCGGCCTCGGCTGGGAGCCCCACTGGGCCCGGCAGGCACGAAGCGGCCCGCCAGGCCATCCAACAGTGATTGAATTTCCATGCGGGCACCCCGCTGCATGGCCACCCACAGGTGTTCCCGGGCGTAGTGCAACTGTTCCGCCGTGGCGGGGTAGCACTGGGCCAGGGTCTCCAGGCAGCCCGGCGCGAGCACGTAGTCACTCACCCAGCGTTCGGCAAGCAGCTCCAGACGCTCCCGGGTGTCGGCAGCGGTACGCCAGGGGGCATCGAGCTGTGCGAGCAGGATGCCAGGCGTGGGCCCTTGCCAGGGCTCGCTGCCCGCGGCCAGGGGGTCGAAAGCCGCGCCCTCATCGGGGGCGCTCAATCCGAGGTCCTGGGCCAGGTTATGCAGCAGGCCGCGTTGGGCTACGGCCTCCCCTCTGGGCAGCCGCAACAGCGCCACCAGAGTGCCCGCCCGCTTGTCTGCTGGCGGCAGGTCGCCAAGCACATGGAGGCCGTGGCGAATCTGGGCCTCCTTGATATCGCACAGAAAGGTATCCAGCTCGTTGAGCAGTTCGGTGTCGTCGCTGCTGTGGGCCAACTCCTGGTCGATGCCGGTATCCCGCAGGTGGGCCAGTATCTGGCCGCGGATCAGCGCCTCCCGGCGCGGGTCCATGTCCAGCGCCTGATAATACTCGTCGGTGAGCGCTTCGAGTTCGGCCATGGCGCCGTACAGTTCGGCCCGGGAAAGGGGTGGCATCAGATGGTCTATGATCACCGCATGGCTGCGCCGCTTGGCCTGGGCGCCTTCACCGGGGTCGTTGACGATGAAGGGGTAAAAGTGCGGCAGCGGCCCCAGGGCAATATCCGGCCAGCAGTCGGCGCTCAGGGCAGTACTTTTCCCCGGCAGCCACTCCAGATTGCCGTGCTTGCCTACGTGGATAACCGCATCGACTTGATACTGTTCGCGCAGCCAGACATAGAAGGCCAGGTAGCTATGCGGCGGCGCCAGCTGCATATCGTGGTAGGACTGGGTGAGGTCATCGATGAAGTCCCGCTCGGGCTGGATCCCCACGAAGGTATCGCCTAGCCGGATACCGGCAATCATCAGCCGCCCCTGACGACACTTGGGGTCATCCTGGGGGGCTCCCCAGCGGGCCCAGACGACTTCCTGCAGTTCGGCAGGCAAGGTGTGGAACCAGGCCAGGTAATCCTCCACGCTGATGCTCTGCCAGCAGGCGCGCTGGTCGAGGCTGGCGTGGTCGTTGGTCACCGCGCCCTGGAGCTGGCGAATCAAGGTGTCGCCGCTGTCAGGTAGCTCGCTGAGCGGATAGCCCGCCTCGGCCAGCGCCTGCAGAATCTTCAGCGTCGACGCCGGGGTGTCCAACCCTACCCCGTTGCCGATACGCCCATCACGGTTGGGATAGTTGGCCATCACCAGCGCCACCCGCTTTTGCGCATTGGGGGTCAATCGCAGGGCAGACATGCGCCGCGCCAGCTCGGCCACGAAAACGGCGCGCTCCGGTTGGATGACATGGTGGGTCACCGCCAGCTGGCAACGCGGGTCATAGTGGGCTTCGGCCTTGAAGCCCACCGGCCGGGTAATGATGCGGCCATCCATTTCCGGCAGCACCACCTGCATGGCTACATCGCGGCTATGCAGCCCGGCCGCCATGGCTTGCCAATCTTCCAGAGTGCTGCTGGCGAGAATCGCCTGGAGCACGACCGGACGGCCCACGAACAGCTCGTCAGGTAGCGCATCCCCCAGGGCATCCAGGCCGTCGGCGCTGCGATTCACCGCGAAGCTGGTGGTGTTGATCACCAGCAGGGCACCGGTCTGCTCGATCAGATGGTTGATGAAATCGATGCATGGCCCTGCTTTCAACGACGCCACGGCAACCGCCAGCGGCGCCAGCCCCTGCTCCTCAAGCGCCGCGATCATGCCATCGGGCACTGCGGTATTGGCCCCTTGCAGGTGGCTGCGATAAAACAGCAGCAGGCAGACGGGCCGCCCCGGCGCCTGGCGTGCCCGCCATTCGCTCAGGCTGGAGACCTGCTGCGCTGCCGGCGCATATATCACCGCAGACGGGATGACCTTGGGCTCCTGCCACGCGCCCAGGTGGGTCTGCCGATACTCGCTGGCAACAAAGCGCAGCAGCTGCTCGGCGTTATCCACCCCCCCCTCGCGCAGGTAGCGCCACACCCGGTAAGCGTCATCGAACGCCACGCTGGAGTCTTCCAGCAGCGCATCGTCCGGGGCATCGCAACCGGGCACCATGATCAACTGGCGGCCGGGCTTCTGGGCCCAGGCCAGCAGACGTTCGTGCCCATAAGGCCAGTAGGTCTTGCCCCCCAGTAGCGACACGATCACCAGTTGAGCGTGCTCCAGCACCCTGTCTTCGTACAGGTCGTAGGCAGCGGGCTTGACCAGGTTCATCCAGTTGGCCAGCCGCACCGAGGGGCAAGGCTCCCCCAGTCGCTCCACCGCCTGGGCCAGCGCCGACAGGTTGCTGTCGGCGGCGGACAGGATCACGATCTCGGCGGGGCTCTGTTGCAGGTCGATGATGCCCTCATCATCGACGAAGCCTCCTGGCTTGGCGGCAAATAAGTGCATCAGTTGGCCGTCTGGACCTCTGCCGTTGCCAACGCTTCGCGGAGCGCGGCGCTATCCAGGTGCTTGCCAATGATCACCAATTGGGTTTGGCGGGCTTCCCCAGGGGCCCAGAGCCGGTCGAAATAGCCTTCCAGGCGCTCGCCCACCGCTTGAATGACCCGCCGCATGGGCTTGCCGGGAATTGCCGCAAAGCCTTTGGCGCGATAGATCTCATGGTCTTTCAGCAACTGCTGCAACTGGCTGGCCAGGGCATCGCCATCCACGTCGCCCAGGGTGATCACACAAGAGTCGAAATGATCGTGAGCGTGGTCGTGGTGAACACCTTCGGCGTGATGCTTGTCGTGGTGGTTGGTGATGCTATCGATGTGTGCTTCGCTGGCGGCGCCAATCCCCATGAGTGCTTCCAACCGAGCGGTATCGGTCACTTGGGTCTGATCGATGAACAGCGTTTTCACCGAGTCGTTGACCCGCGCCTGGATGACCGTTTCCACTCGCGAACGCGCTTCCGGGCTGAGTAAATCCGCCTTGCTGACCAGCACCAGATCCGCCGCGCTGAGCTGGTCGTCGAGCAACTCGCGCAGGCTGGGATCGTGGTCGAGGCTGTCGTCGGCACGGCGCTGGGCCTCTACTTTATCGACATCGCTGGCATAGCGCCCAGCGGCCACGGCAGGCCCATCGATCACGGTGATGATGGCATCCACGGTGCAGTGCTGACGTACCTCGGGCCAGTTGAACGCCTGCACCAGCGGCTTGGGCAGCGCCAGGCCGCTGGTTTCGATGAGAATGTGGTCGATATCATTGCGGCGGGCGACCAGCTTATTCATCACCGGCAGAAACTCCTCTTCCACCGTGCAGCAGATACAGCCGTTGGCCAGCTCATAGATGCTGCCGTCTTCGCCGTCTAGCTGCCCGCCTTCGCTACCCTCTTCACACCCCAGCGCGCAGCTGCGCAGCAGGCTGGAGTCGATATCCTGTTCGCCGAACTCATTGACGATCACGGCGATCCGCTTGCCGGTCACCTGACGCAGAATATTGGCCAGCAACGTGGTTTTGCCGCTACCCAGAAAACCGGTCACGACGGTGGCAGGAATCTTATTCAATTGCATGGGTAAATGCCTCGCGGTGGGACGGTTCGCCCTGTGCCGGGTTTGCCGCAAACAAGCGGCCCACGGCCTCAGGGTTGTTGGGAAAAAACAGATGTAGATAGGTCGCCGTCAGGCGCTTCTGCCGATAAATCGCCTCACCCGGCGCCGGGTGGCGCTGACGGCGGCCGTGGGCAATCGGCTCCGGCGTGCCCTCCGCCATGGAGCGGTGGTGGGCATGGCCGCGCACTGGCCCTTCCGGCAGTTCAGCGGTCTGCATGCCCTGGCAGCCCCGGCGACCGCGCATGGCGCCTTGCCCAGGCAACAGGCCCAACATGGTGTGGGTAGCATCGGCGTAGTCGGTCAGGGTTTCCAGGCAGTACAGCAGGCCACCGCACTCGGCCAGGATAGGTTTTTCGGCATTAAAAAACGCCTGAATGGCCCCGCGCATGGCGCTGTTATCGGCAAGGGTTTCGGCGTGCAGCTCCGGATACCCCCCCGGCAGCCACAGGGCATCGCACTCGGGCAGGTGGCTATCCGTTAGCGGCGAGAAAAAGCGCAGTGTGGCACCCATCTGCTCCAACACATCCACATTGGCCTGGTAGATGAAACTGAAGGCAGCGTCTCGGGCCACGCCAATGGTGTGGCCTTCGAGCAGCGGCGCGGTGGACGTTCGACTTTTCTGAGGAGCGGCAAACGTCACCGGAGCCAGCGTCGAGAGCGCCTCCAGCAAGCCCGCCGCCTCCAGCGCCTGGGCAGCTGCCTCGAAGCGGATTTCCAGATCTTCGCGAATTTCCGCCGCCTGGACCAACCCTAGGTGACGCTCGGGAAGCGACAGGCCGGGGTCACGTGGCACGGCCGCCAGCAACGGGATCGAAGGTGGCAGCGCCTCTTCGATCAGCTCGCGATGGCGCGCCGAGCCACAGGCATTGGCCACTAGCCCGGCAATATGGATATCGTCACGAAAACTGGCCAACCCCGATACCAGCGCGGCGGCGGTTTGGGCCATGCCTTTGACATCCATGACGATGGCTAGGGGAATGCCGAACAGTGCTGCCAGATCCGCGCTGGAGGGTTCGCCGTCAAACAGCCCCATGGCACCTTCCACCAGGATTAAGTCAGCCTCAAAAGCGGCGTCATGAAAACGCTGGCGGCAGTAGGCTTCGCCTGCCATCCATAGATCCAGCTGATCCACTGGCTGGCCAGAGGCCTGGGCAAGTATCTGCGGATCCAAGTAGTCCGGGCCGGTCTTGAACACCCGCACCACCTTGCCCTGGTTGCGTAGCAGACGTGCCAAGCCCGCCGTGACGGTGGTTTTGCCCTGGCCTGAGGCCGGGGCAGCGATAAACAGCGCGGGACAGTGGGCGGTTGGCATGGTCATCAGGTGGGGCTCCCTGGCAGTAGTGGGCTAAACGGAGCGGGCCAGTAACGCGCGCCCAGCTGCAAGGCAATCCGCTTGCCCTGCCCGCGTTTGACACGGGACTGTTCGGTGTCGATCAGCAGGCACTCTTCCAGGGGGGCAAGGTCGTCCACGTGTTCCCGGGTACGGCCGTCGGTAATCAGGTAAGTGCGCACCCGCAGCCCGGGTTCGCGTCGCTGCCACTGACGAATCAGCCGCTTGGCTTCAATGATCGCTTCCCGCAGGGGGGTTCCCCCACCGCCTTTGGCGTTATCGAGCGTGCCTCGGACGTTTTTGGGTGCACGGCGGCGGGACAGGATCGGCATCACCCCGCCATTACCAAATCCCAGTACCGCTACCTGCTCCCGCGTGGCGTAGGCTTGGGTCACCAGCGCTTCCACCAGCCCTTTCGCCTGCCCCAACAGGCGCTGGCCCAGGGTCGAGCCGGAGGTGTCCAGCAGCACCAGGTGCGCCGTCGCCTGCCCCGCTCGGGCCTTGCGCATCGTCAACTGCCGCCAGGGCCACTGGCCGCGATTGGCAACAATGGTCGCAAAGCCGTCCAGCCGTGAAGTCGCCACTCGGGATCGCCCCTGGTCCAATGCAGCGCCGAGACCCGCGCTAGCGCCGGTGTCGGTGCGTTTAGCCCGCTGAAACAGCGCCTCGCTATCGGGCAGGCTCACCGCAGGCTGGCGAATCGATGCCTGGGCCACGGGAGGCATAGCTCCCCACTGGCCCTGTTTACTGTGGGGATGGGATGAACCGCCCTCGCCCTTTGAGGGCATCTGCTCAGGCGGGGGAGACGGCGGGCTCTGCTCAGGCGATTGGGTACGCCGATGTGCCAACACCCAGGGCTCCACGGTGTCGATATCCTGCTGCTCCACGCTAGCCACACCCCGCCAAGCCGCGTGGGCCTGGGCGGCGCGATGCCAGGTGACATCGGCGCGCAGGCCTTCGACCCCGGCGGCTTCGCAACGGGTGGCAATGATGCGGTAACCCCAAGGCTCGGTGGTGATCTCATCGAGCAAGCGCTGCGCTTGGGCAATCCGCTCGGACAGGGCGGCCTGGGCATCCTCTACCCGTGCGAGAGTGCCAATGGGGTCGCGGTCAAAGGCTTCCCGCTGTTGCACGATGGCGATCCGCTCGTCGATACTCATGGCGCCCGCCTGCTCAAGACAGAGGCCAAAGCGATCCAGCAGTTGAGGGCGCAGCTCACCCTCGTCCGGGTTCATGGTGCCAATCAGGCTGAAACGCGCTGGATGCGTGTGGCTGATCCCGTCACGCTCGACGATATTGGTACCACTGGCCGCCACGTCCAGCAGCAGGTCCACCAGGGTATCCGGCAGCAGATTGACTTCATCCACATAAAGAACACCGCCGTGGGCGTTGGCGAGCAGCCCAGGGTGAAAAGTGGCTTCCCCCGCCGACAGTACCTTTTGCAGGTCCAGGCTGCCGACCAGCCTATCTTCGCTGGCGCCCAACGGCAGCGTAACGAAAGGCGCCTGCGGACGCTGGCCATCGCCGGGCAAGAGGGCGGCCAGGGCCCGCGCCAAGGTCGATTTCGCACTGCCGCGTGGCCCGCTGATCAGCACCCCGCCAATGCGCGGGTTGATGGCATTGAGCAACAGCGCGGTTTTCAGCGATTCCTGGCCGATCACCGACACAAAGGGAAACTCATCCACTGGCACCTCCTGTGCTGGCCATGCCCGTTGGGGGTCATCATCTCGCCACCGAGACAGAGAGCGTCACCCATGAATGACATTCATGAAAAAGTGGCTATACAAAAGTCGCTTAGTATAGAGGAAACCTTGGCCGTGAGGCCAACCCGGACGGCCCATGGAGCGGGAAGAACCGCATGACCATCAGCGCAGATGATCAACTGCCGATGACACGCTCAAAAACATTATGATATAACATATCAATCCAGCACAGGCAGCACAGGCTTCTGGCCTTTCAGTTGTTCGCCACCTACCCGCCCCCTAGAATGGCCAGCGTCGGTGTTCCCAACGGAACTTAATAGAGAATCCGCCGTGGCGTGCCACGAAACGGAACTGCCCCCGCAACTGTAGGCGGCGAGCGACGCTCATCGATGCCACTGGACATCACGTCTGGGAAGGCGAGCTAGCCATGACCCGTCAGTCAGGAGAACTGCCGATCCACTACTTACCTCGAGCAAAGCAGTCTGGCCAGCAGGTCACGGCCAGGGCTGAGCTCATCATGCACGGAAGGGTACATGATGTTGAGATTGACCATGGCCATGGCCGCAGGCGCCATCGGCCTCGTTCAGGTGGCACACGCCGCCACCGACTATCCGCTGACGCTGACCAACTGCGGCGTAGAGATCAGTGTAGCGTCGGCCCCGGAGCAAACGGTGACCGTGGGCCAATCAGCCACGGAGATCCTCTATTCGCTGGGGCTCGCTGACCGAGTGAATGGCACGTCGGTTTGGTTTAATCCGGTGTTGCCACAGTTTTCTGAGGTCAATGAAGGGATCGAGCGGATCGCCAACGACGACCCGAGCTTTGAGGCCGTGGTCAATAAACGGCCTGAGCTGGTGGTAGCGCAGTATGAGTGGCACGTAGGCCCCACCGGCAGTGTCGCTACCCGTGAGCAGTTTCATGAGCTGGGTATTGACACCTATGTCATGCCCGCCGATTGCGACACCAAGGATAACTCCACCGGCGGTGATGGTACCCGCACCGCCGCCTTCTCGACGGATTCAATCTATAAAGGCATTACCGAGCTAGCCCAAATTTATGATGTGCAAGACGCTGGAGAAACCTTGGTAGCCGATCTTATTGACCGCGAAGCGCGTGCAATTGAGCTGGCGAGCAGCCTTGACCTACCGGAAGACCTGTCGGCGGCATTCTGGTTTTCATCGACAGACCTGGGGGTTAGCCCCTTCGTGGCGGGCCAGCTCGGCGCACCGGGCTATATGATGGACAAGCTTGGTATTCACAATGTGATCGAGTCCGATGAGGAGTGGCCCACTGTCGGTTGGGAGAGTATCGCCAGAGCGGATCCCGATGTGCTCGTGATCGCTCGAATGGATCGCCGTCGCTTTCCTGCCGACGATATTGAAGCCAAGCGTGAGTTTCTGCGTCGTGACCCGGTCACCCGTGAGATGAACGCGGTCCAGAATAATCGCATCGTAGAGATGGATGCCCATGCCATGAGCGCCACGATGCGCACTATTTACGGCCTTGAAACTCTGGCCGAGGCGCTGGCGACGATGGCATTTGACGAATGAGCATCGCGTTAACGCGGCTATCGACGGCGGGTTTCGAGGTGCGCTGGCTATGGATAACCCCGCTCGTGCTTGTGACGGCTCTGATCGCGGGCACAGCCATCGGCGAAACCGCCATTCCAGTGGATACCATCCTGAAAGTACTCGCCAACCAGCTGTTGGGGGCTGATTACGCAGTCGACCGGATCGATGAGGGCATTATCTGGAATTATCGTCTTAGCCGCGCCGTCGTGGCCGCCTGCTGTGGCACCAGCCTGGCCTTGGCGGGGGTGGTATTGCAGGCCTTGCTGCGCAACCCCCTGGCCGACCCTTACCTGATGGGTATTTCCGCTGGCGCCTCTACCGGCGCGGTTGCCGTGGCAGTGGCTGGATTGGGCGCCGGGGTGCTTTCGCTCTCTCTGGGGGCCTTTACCGGCGCCCTGCTCGCCTTTGGCATCGTGGTCCTGCTTGCCCACGCAGCCAACAGCGGCGTGGGTGGCGGACGTGGCGTCCAGGCAGCGGGTGCCATCATTCTGGCGGGCATCGCCGGTTCGCAACTCTTCAATGCATTGACGGCCTTCATCATCACCAAATCGGCAAGTGCCGAGCAGGCAAGGGGCATCATGTTCTGGCTAATGGGCAATCTCTCTGGAGTTCGCTGGGCCGATGCGACACTGGCTGTGCCAGCCGCCCTTTTTGGGCTGCTGGTTTGCCTGTGGCACCGCCGCTCATTGGATGCGTTTACCTTTGGTGCCGACAGCGCCGCCTCCATGGGCATCGCGGTGCGCCCGGTGCGCGGGATGCTGATCATTGCCATGGCGCTGGTGACGGCGGTGATGGTATCTATTGTGGGGGCGATTGGCTTTGTCGGCTTGGTGATTCCCCATGCCATGCGCTTTATTGTGGGTAGCCAACACACCCGCTTGGTACCCGCCACGGCGCTTGCGGGCGCAGTATTTTTGATTGGCTCGGATATTCTATCGCGCATTCTGATACCCGGCCAAGTGCTACCTATAGGCGTGATTACCTCGCTGGTGGGCGCCCCGGCATTTGCACTTATCCTCATTCGCGGCAGGAGGTACTGATGCGCTTGATGGCCGAACGGCTAGATTGGGCGGTGCATGGTACACCGCTGCTGAGGGACATCAACCTCACCGTGGAACCAAGCCAAACCTTTGGCCTGGTGGGCCCGAACGGCTCGGGAAAAACCTCCCTGCTGCGTCTGCTAGCGGGCCTGAATAAACCCAGGTCCGGGAGGGTATTGCTCGACAGCCAGCCCATGCACTCCCTCAGGCAGCGTGCCATTGCCCAGTCCATTGCGCTGGTAGAACAGCAGGCGGAAACCACTGACCGGATCACCGCACGCCAGGTGGTTTCACTGGGACGCACGCCGTTTCTCTCGGCGCTGCGTCCATGGTCCATGGAAGACGATCACATCGTGGCTAAAGCGTTGTTCGATGTGGACATGGCCCATATGGGCGATCGGCTTTGGCATACCCTCTCGGGTGGCGAGCGACAGCGCATCCATATTGCAAGAGCGCTGGCTCAACAGCCCAGAATACTGCTACTGGATGAGCCCACTAATCATCTCGATATTCGTCACCAGCTATCGATACTGCAACTGGTTCGAGGGCTACCGATCACGGTCATCATCTCACTACACGACCTCAACCAAGCCATGGAGTGTGATCGCATCGGCGTCATGGAGGGTGGCCGCCTGATCGATAGCGGCGCTCCTCATGAGGTGCTGACCCCGAGCAGGCTGCACCACACCTTTGGCGTACACGCGCATCTCATCGAAGACCCCTCGGATGGCCGACAGATCATGCGATTCAGGAGCACGACTGCCTAGCCACTGATAGGCACGAACACCGGCGCGCCGTCCACCACTACCGTGGCCAGCCGCTGGCGGTAGAGCCGCTCCAGGGCGCTGGGCACCAGCATGGTGTCCCGGGGGCCCCAGCAGGCTTCGCCGCTGGGGTAAAGCAGCAGAATGTGGTCGCACCAGCGGGCGGCCAGGTTGAGGTCGTGCAGGCACATCATCACCGCGCTGCCCTGGGCGGCCTGTTCGGCCATCAGCGCCATCACCGCACTTTGATGGTGTAAATCCAGATGATTGGTGGGTTCATCGGCCAGCCAGAGGCTGGGGGCCTGGGTCAGTACCGTGGCCACGGCCACCCGCTGGCGTTCGCCGCCGGAAAGCGTATTCACCAGGCGGTCGCGCAGATGGGCAACGTCCAGCGCAGCCAGCGCGGCTTCGGCGCGGGCGTAGTCGTCGGCACCTTCCCGCTGCCACAATGAAAGGTAGGGGTGGCGGCCTATCAGCGCGGTCTCCAGTACCGTGGCGGGAAAGCCGTCCAGCCGCTCCTGAAACACCAGCCCCAGCCGCTGGGCCACTTGCCTCCTGCGTAGCTGGCCAAGTGGCGTGTCGTCCAGCAGCACCTGCCCCGAGCGGGGAGCGTGAAGCCCGGCCAAAGTGTGCAGCAGCGTGGTCTTGCCCGCGCCGTTGGGGCCCAGCACGCCCCATACCTGCCCCGGCTCGATGGTGAGGTTCAGCGCGGTGCCTGAACGGCGCCCCGGCACGTCGATGATCAACTCCTGGGTGGCCAAGCGGGTCATCAGCGGCTCCGGTAGAGCAGAAAGAGGAACGTGGGCACGCCCAGCAGCGCGGTGATCACCCCCACGGGCAGCTGTTCCGGGGCAATCAGGGTGCGGGCCAGGGTGTCGGCCAGCACCAGCAGCGTGCCCCCGGCCAGGGCGCAGGCGGGCAGAATCAGCCGCTGGTCGTTGCCCAGCACCAGGCGCAGCATGTGCGGCACGATCAGCCCCACGAAGCCGATGCTGCCCGCGCTGGTCACGGCGGCGGCCGTGAGCAGGCTGGCGGCGATGTAGATGCTCCACTCCAGCGGGCGCACATCGACCCCCAGTGCGGCCGCCTGCTGGGGGCCTCGGGCCAGTACGTTCAGGCTGCGCCCCAGCGGCACCAGCACCAGGCAGGTCAGAAGCAGCAGGAGCAGCGGCGGCCAGGGGGTGCGGGAGTAGGAAAGGTCGCCCATCAGCCAGTAGAGCATGCCGGGCAGCCGCTCGGCGGGGCTCAGCGCCAGCATCAGGGTAATCACCGCGCCCCAACCGGCGGCCACCACCACGCCGGTCAGCAGCAGCCGAGAAGGAGTCCAGCCGCCCCGGCCATGGGCCAGGCCAAACACCAGCAGCGTCGATACCAGCGCCCCCACGAATGCAGAACCGGAGACCAACAGGCCGCCCAGGCCCGCCAACATGGCCGCCAAGGCACCAATCGAGGCGCCGCCGGAAAGCCCAAGCACGTAGGGGTCGGCCAGCGGGTTACGCAGCAGCACCTGCATCAGCGCCCCGGCCACGGCCAGCAGCCCGCCCACCGCAAAGGCCGAGAGCGCCCTTGGCAGGCGCAGTTCCACCACCAGGGTGCGCGCCAGCGTATCGCCCTGCCCCTGAACCACGCCCCAGAGCTGAGCCATGGAAAGCGAGGCGCTGCCCACCGTCAGCGAAAACAGCAGCGCCGCCACGGCCATCAGGGCCAGCAGGCCAAGGGGTGTCCAGCGGCGCAGCGGCATCAGGCGTCCTCGCGCTTCTGGCGCGCCTGGTCGAGTTTGTCGCACAGCAGCTGTGCGCCTTCCAGCAACCGCGGGGTGGGCCGCTGGATCAGTGAAGGCGGTACGAAGTAGAGGTTCTCCTTGGCCACCGCATCGAGGTGGGGGTACTGCTCCCAGTGGGTCAGCCAGTGGCGGTTCTCTTCGCCCATGCCGCCCGCGATGATGGCTTCCGGGTTGGCGGCCAGCACGGCTTCGTCATCCAGTCTTGGCACCAGCCGTTCCAGCTCGCCAAACACGTTCTCGCCGCCGCACAGGGTCACCACCTGGCCAATCAGGTGTTCGTCACTGACGCCCATCAGCGGTTCGTCCCACACCTGGTAGAAGGTGGGGACCGGGTCGCGTTCGCTATAGCGCGCGGTGAGCGCGGCCATGCCGTCTCGGAACTCGCTGGCCGCCTGCCGCCCTATTGGCTCGGTTCCCGCCAGCCGGGCGAGTCGTTCGATGGTATGGGCGACGGCTTCCACGCTACGCGGCTCGATGTAGAACACCGGCATGCCCAGCGCTTCCAGGGTCTCCATCTGCTCGGCGGGGTTGCCGGTCACCCAGCCGATGACCAGATCCGGCTCCAGCCCCACCAGCGCTTCCAGGTCGATGCGCGTGTGGCTGCCTACCGAGGCCACCTGCTTGGCTTCCGGGGGGTAGTCGCTGTAGCTGACCACCGCCACCACCTGATCCCCCGCCCCGGCGGCCCAGGTCAGCTCGGTGGCCCCCGGCGAGAGCGTGGCGATACGGTTGGCAGAGGCGTGCAGGCACACCTCTCGGTCGCGATCATCCACCGCGCAGCGTGAATGGTCATGCCCCTGGGCGGCGGCCGCCATGAACGAAAACGCGAGGCCCAGGGCCCCGCGTGTCAGTGTGTCATTGGCCAAAGTGAACACTCAGGAACCCTGCCCGGCCAGCGTTGATGTAGTCGGCACCGTCGAAGGAGCGCGTGGTGGTGTACTCCTGGTCCAGCACGTTCTCCAACGTCACCCGGGCGCTCCACAGCGGCGCAAACTGCCAACCGGCGCGCAGGTTCACCAGGCCGTAGCCACTCAGGCGGTCCTGATTGGCGGCATCCCGATAGCGGTGGTTCTGGGCCAGCCAGGAGCCGCCCACCGACCACTCGCCCAGCTCACGGTCGATGTCCAGACGCAGGCTTTGGGAAGCGCGGTTTTGCAGGCGCATGCCGGTCAGGCGATTCTCCGGGTCGGTGTAGGTGAGCGCCGCCGCCAGCGTCCAGGCGTCGAGTTCGAGCCCAGCGCTCAGCTCGGCTCCCCGAATACGGCTTTCCGGCACGTTGAACTGCAGCCCCTGCCCCGCAATCAGGTTGTCGATGTCGGTCTGGTACAGCGCCGCATCCCAGAACCACTGGGCATACTGGCCGCGTAGCCCAGCCTCGACGGTATGTGACGTTTCCGCTTCCAGATCGGGATTGCCGAAGCCAGGGAAGTAGAGCTGGTTGTAGGTGGGCGCATTGAACGCCGTGCCGTAGCTGGCGCGAAGGGTGTGCTGGTCATCCAGCTGGTAGCCCAGCCCCAGGCTGCCGGTCACTTCCTCGCCGTAAGCCTGGTTGTCGTCGAAGCGCAGGCTCGCCTGTACCAGCAGCGGGGAGAAGTCCAGCAGGGTCTGGGTGAACACGGCGGCATTGCTGCGGCTGGTTTCATCGTAGGCGGTGGTGCTGTCTACCCGGTCTTCGCTGTACTCGGCCCCGGCCACCAGCTCATGGGCCCCTGCGGTGAAGGTGTTTTCCCAGCGGGCAGCACGGATCCTGGTATTAAAGGCAGACTCGCTGAAGCCATCGAAATTATCGCTTTCATCGCGGGATTCGCTGAGCGTCAGGCGGCTACGCCAGCTGTCTGTCAGCGGCAGCTCGCCATATACCCCGGCCACCTGCTGCACGAAGTCGTTCTCGCCGCCGTCGTATTCGTTGTGGCCACGGGCACGCAGGGCCAGCACGCCCGCTTCGGCACCGTTATCAAAGGTGTGCGATACCCGCGCCAGCGCCGATGTGTTGTCGTACCCCTTGTCGTCGCCATCGCGGCGCACGGGTTGGCCATCGGTGGTGAAGTGGCTACCGGCAAAGCTGTAGCGGGTGCCGCCTTCTCGGCCGCTGATACCTGCGCTGAGCCGCTGGGTGTTGAACGAGCCACCGCCTGCGGAAATACGCGGCTGCGGGCCTTCCTCACGCCCTTCGGGGGTAAACAGTTGAATGACGCCGCCCATGGCATCGGCACCGTAGAGGCTGCCGCGGGGGCCGCGCACGATTTCGGCGCGGTCGAACATGCGTGGTTCCAGGTACTGCCACGCCGCGCTGCCGCTGGTGGCCGAACGTAAGCGAATGCCGTCGATCAGCAGCACGTTCTGGGCGCTGCCGGTGCCGCGCAGAAAGACGCCACCGCTCTTGCCGAAACTGCCATTGGAAGTGACATCGACCCCCGGCTGGCCGCGCAGCAGATCCGTAATGCTCACCGGGTCCTGGCGGCGAAGCGTCGCTTCATCCAGAACGGTGACCGAAGAGAGACTTTCGTTGGCGGTACGCGGTGCCAGCGCCGCCGTCACGACGACAGGATTGAGCGTATCGTGACTGGCCGAGGCCTGCTGCTGCGCCTGCGCATGAACGGCCATGGGCACGGCGGCCATGGCAAATGCCGCCAGCGTGGCGGTAGAAGATAAACGTTGCATGATGGATCCCTTGCGCACTGTGCTCACCCGCACAGCGTGTTTTTTAGTGGCCGGTGCAGGCGCACACGCAAGGCAGGCAAGCTGCGTTGGCAGCCCACCCTACACCCTGCACATGCCCACCGCATGCCGGTAATCCGTGGCTTTTCAGCCGTCACTCCTGGGCCGGTCTCCGGGCTGACGAGCGAAAGGAGGCGCTTTTTTCAAGCGCCGACCCTTTCCGAGCGACCACCTTCCCATGCCTGAGCACAGTGGCGTCCTGGCCGTTCTTGTCTCGATCACCGTTGCGGGGGCAGCGTTGGATTGACGCAGTTGCGTTCACCAACTTCCCGTTTAACTGAGGGCGAAGGGTCGCCATCAGCACCTAAGAGTGCGCGTAAACTAGCAACTTGCGCTAATCAGGTCAATTTTGGCCAGGCGGGGCGTGCTGCACTAAGTCGGACTTTATGGCGTGCTTTATGCCGTGCTTTTCAGCGCTTGCACGAGCCCATGGCGCACGTACCACACCTGGCTTGCCTGGGCGGCGGCGTCCTGGGTGAACCAACCGCTGAGGTCCCTCAGGCGGCGCTGGTCCCGGGCCATGGGCACCAGGCCTCGGCCCAGCTCGTTGGCAATCACCACCAGGGTGGCGTGCTGGCCTGCCGCTGCCTCGTCCAGGCGCTGCAGATCTTCGCGCCAGTGGGCGCGCCATTCGTCGCTGCTGAAGTCGGAGTGAATGGCCGCCGAGAGCCATTCGAACAGGCCATGCAGCACCAGCGGAGTGCCGGGGTGCATGACGTGGGACACTTCCTGCAAGCGCTGGCCCGGCGCCAGGCGCCACCACACCGCGCCGGGAAAGCGCTGTTTTACTGCGTCTCGCTTGCCTGCGCTGGCACCGCCGATGAACAGTTGCATTGCCACTCTCCTTTGCCTGCATCGTTGGGCTGATAGGTCAGCTGCCAGCGACGGCCCTGGGCCTGATGGACGATGCCCGCCCAGAAATCCAGCGTTTCGAACCGGCGGCGCAGCTCACGAATCACCCCGCCGTGGGTCACCACCAGCACCTTGCGATGGCCCTGTTCGCGCGCCTGTTGCGCCACCTCTTCCAGCCAGGCATCGAGGCGCTCACGCAACTGGCCAGACGACTCACCGCCGGGTATCTGCAGCTCGCCCGCGCTGTCTATCCAGGCGCGGTAGTGCGGCAGCTCCTTGAGTTCATCGTAAACCTTTCCTTCGTACTCGCCAAAATCCAGCTCTCGCAAGCGCGGCTCCCGGTACACCGGCATGCCGGGCTTGGCCGCCTGTGACCACGCCAGGGTTTCCTGGCAGCGGCCCAGGTCACTGGCATGAATGGCATCGAAACGCTCGCTTGCCAAAGCGTCACGCAGGGCCAGCAGGCCCGCTTCCGCGTCCGGGAACAGCAGCGGGATATCGCGCTGCCCCTGGTACCGACGCTCCAGATTCCAGGACGTTATACCGTGGCGAACTGCCACCAGCTCCACATCAAGACCAGTAGCCAAAGCTCTCCTCCTTCGATAGTGGCACCCACCATGTCACCGTTGATGCCGTGAAATAAGCGCAGCAGCGCCTGACGCACCAGCACGACCCACAAGGCCGTGGCCACCAGCCAGACCCACAGCCCCGGCATGAACAGTGCCCCCAGCAGCAGCGGCAGCAGGGCCAGCACCACGTCTCTTCGGCCCAGCGACTGCTGCCAGCTAAAGGCCAGGCCGCTGGGCTGGGCACAGGGCGTCAACACCAGCAGGGCCACCCCCGCCAGCCGACCCAGCGCGGGGGCCACCACCAGCCAGCCAAGCGGCGCCTGATAGTGCACCAGCGCCCATAGCAGCACCCCTTTCCAGGCCAGCAGAAACACTAGCGCCAGCATGCCAAAGCTGCCCACCACCGGGTCTTTCATGATCTCCCATCGGCGGGCCACGGGCTGGTTGCTGCCCAGCGCATCGGCCAGGTCCATCACGCCATCCAGGTGCAGGCCACCGGAAATGGCCACCCACAGGCTAAGCAGCACCAGCGCCGTGATGGGCGATGGGGTTTGCCACTGGCCCAACAGCAGGGCGACACAGGCCAGCAGCGCTCCCACCATCAGGCCCACCAGCGGGTAGGCGCGAATGGCCCAGCGCCGGGTGGCCGGTGTCCAGGGGCAGGCAACGGGGATCGGCAGGCGCGTCAGAAACTGCAGCGCCAGCAGCATGCCGTACAGGGCATTTTTCATGGTGCGCCAGCCGCCTTCCATTCGATGGACTGCCCGGCCACCACCTCCACCACCCGGTCGGCCTGAGCCGCCAGCCAGCGGTGCAACCTTTGCAGGAATTCAACGTAGCGCCACACCTCTGCCGAGGCAGGCAGGGGCGCTTCGTTGAGATCGTTGGAGACCACCACCAGCGTCACCCCCCGGCGGCGGGCATCGTGAAGCGCACGCACCAACAGTGCAAAGGCTTCCGTTTCACTGACCGGGGCGGCGTCCTCCTGGGTATTGAACATCACCTGGCTGGCCCAGAGGGTCAGACAGTCCAACAGGGCGGCATGGCCGTTGGGCACCTGGGCCACGGCCTGCTCGATGTTGAGCGGAGCTTCCAGGGTGACCCAGTGGTTGGCGCGGCGGGCCTGGTGATGGCCTACCCGTTCGGCCATTTCGCTGTCGTAGATGTCGGCGGTGGCCACGTAGTAACACGTCTTGCCGTCGGCGTACTGCTGAACACACTGCTCCGCCACCAGGCTCTTGCCCGACCGAGCCCCTCCACTAACAAAGACAATCATTCAGCACCTTTAACAACCGATCATTGGTCACACCATCGCGCAGTGCCAGCCTTAGCCAACCACCCTTCAGGCCAGCAAAACCATGGGTATGTCGCGCCAGCATACCTTGGTGAAGCAGGCGTTCAAGCAGCACGATACTGGAAATGCCCCGTTGCCGCTGAGCGGCCCCAGGCCGCACCAGATGAAAGCAGCTGTGGCTGGGCACCACCTCCAGCCCCAGCGCGGCCAGGGCAGCGCCCATGCGCGGCTGCTCACGGGCCAACCACTGGTGGGTACGCCGAGCAAAGCCCTCATCCGCCAGCAGCGGCGGCACCAGATCGGCAGCCAGATGATTGACGCTCCAGGGCGGTTGCTGCGCCTGAAGCTGAGCGATATGCCGCTCATCGGCCAGCACGTAGCCCAGCCGCAGGCCCGGCAGGGTAAAGAATTTGGTCATGGAGCGCAGCAGGATCAACGCCGGGTAGCGTTGGAGCAGCGGGGTCAGCGGTGCAGCCTCCAACGCCAGGTCGATGAAGGCTTCATCCACCACCAGCGAGGCCCCCGGTTTCAAGGCGTCCAGCAGCGCCTCGATAAGCGCCACGGGCAGCAGCGTGCCGGTGGGGTTGTTGGGGCGGCAAACGAATACAACATCAGCGCTGGCCGCCGCCTGCAGCAACGCGGCCGCGGGCGGGTCGAAGGTGCCCGGCAACAGGCCAAGCTCGCTGATGCGCACACCGTGGGCGTTGCAGGCCCGGGCGTACTCGCCAAAGGTGGGGGTGACGATCAGCGCCTGCTGGCCAGCGTGGTGCGCCGCCGCCAGAAAGATGGCTTCCGCGCCGCCATTGGTGAGCAGTACCTGCCCCGGCTCCACGCCTGCGTGTTCGGCAATCGCCTGTCTGGCGGCGCGGTAGTCCGGTTCGGGGTAGCGGCCCAGCCCAGCCAGGCGCTGGGCCAGGTAGCCGGTTACCCAGTCGGGCGGGCCCAGCGGGTTCAGGTTGGCGCTGATATCTTCCAGCGGATGGTCGGCAGGCAGGCCAAAGCGCTGCAGCAGCGCGGCGGCCTGGCCACCGTGGCTTGGCCAATGGTCGAGGGGTAGGTTGCCGGGCTGGCCGCGCATCACCCGGCCCCCGTAGCCATCACGAGGCACAGTTGCTGGAAAAACAGCTGCAGGAAGAACAGCAGCAGGAAGAAGAGCAGCCAAGCCCCGTGCATCAGCCAAATCGTGGTAGTGATGTGGCTGGCTTTCAGTAAATCATGGGCGGTGCCCAGCGTGGCCCGGTGTGATACTTGCCCCTGGTAGACGTTGGTGCCGCCCAACTGGACGCCCAGCAAATTCGCCACCATCGCCTCGGGCCAGCCCGCGTTGGGGCTTGGGTGGCGGGGTGCCTCGCGCCAGGTGGCCGCCAGGGCGCCCCGCCAGCGCAGAGGTGAGCGGTGAAACACCCCATACAGCACGCCCGCCAGCCACAGGCATAAGGCGGTCAGCCGGGCAGGCAGCCAGTTGGCCAGGTCGTCCAGCCTGGCCGAGGCGTAGCCGAAGTCGCCGTAGCGCTCGTTCCGATAGCCCACCATGGAGTCCAGTGTATTGACGGCCTTGTAGGCCAGCGCCAGCGGCGCGCCTCCCAGCAGCGCAAACAGCAGCGGCGAGGTAATGCCATCGACGGTGTTTTCCGCCACGGTTTCCACCGCGCCTCGGGTAATCTCGGCTTCATCCAGAGCCTGGGTATCACGCCCCACCACTCTGGAAAGCGCCTGCCGCGCAGCGGGCAAGTCGCCCTGCCGCAACGGGGCGGCAATGGCCCGCCCGGCATTCGCCAGCCCCTTGATGGCCAGCGTGGTGGCCAGCAGCCACAGCTCGGCGGCCAGCCCCAGCCAGGGGTGCACCCACGACAACAGCGCAAGCCCCAGCCAGGCCACCGAAAAGGTGCCCAGCACCACCACCAGGGTAAGGCACCCGCCCAACAGGCGCCGCCGCTGGGGGCTGCCATGGTTCCAGCGGTGCTCCAAAGCGCTAATCGCCTTGCCGAGGATCACCACCGGGTGGGGCAGCGCGCGCGGGTCCCCCACGATCAAATCGATGACGATGGCCAGCGCGACCCATCCGGCCAGAGCGGGCAGGCTCAGCAAGTCGAGGCTCATGGTGCCTTGCCACTCACCCTCGCCTGGGAGAACGTGGCCATGTCACTGAGCATGGCGGCAGCGGCCTGTAGCAGCGGGTAAGCCAGCGCCGCCCCACTGCCCTCGCCCAGGCGCATTTCCAGGGCCAGCAGCGGCTGCGCCGCCAGGGCTTCCAGCGCCAGGGCGTGGCCCGACTCCGCCGAACGGTGGCCAAACACCAGGTAGTCGCGCAGTGCCGGGGCCATGCGGCAGGCGGTCAGGGCCGCCACCGTGGCAATGAAGCCATCCACCACCGCGGGCAGGCGGTAGGCCGCCGCCGCCAGGTACGCGCCCGCCATGGCGGCGATTTCCAGACCACCCAGCTTGCACAACACCTCCAGCGGGTCGTCAGGATTCGCTTGGCGATTGGCCAGCGCCCGTTCGATGACCGCCGCCTTGTGGGCCTGCTGGGTGCTGTCGATGCCGGTGCCCGCCCCCACCACTTGGGCGGCAGGCACCCCTAGCAAGGCCGCCAGCATGGCGCTGCTGGCGGTGGTGTTGGCGATGCCCATGTCGCCCACGATGAGCCCATTGGCCCCCGCCTGTACGGCCCGCTCGACCGCTGCCATGCCGACCTGCATGGCCTGGCGCGCGTCGTCCAGCGGCATGGCGTCGTGGTGCAGCATGTTGGCCGTGCCCGAACGCACGCGGGCATCGGTGGCTCTCGGCAGCGGTCGCGGCGACGCCACCCCGACATCCACCACGTCCACCCGAGCGCCCAGCTGGCGGGCAAACACGTTGATGGCCGCGCCCTGCTGAACGAAGTTGGCGACCATCTGCGCGGTCACCTCCTGGGGAAACGCCGACACGCCTTCAGCGGCCACGCCGTGGTCGGCGGCAAACACCACCACGGCGGGGCTATCCACCCGAGGGCGTGCGCTGCCCGTGATGGCGCTGAGCTGAATCGCCAGCGCTTCGAGCCTGCCCAGGCTGCCGGGCGGCTTGGTCAAAGTGTCGAGGTAGGCACGGGTGCGCTCAGCGGCGGCGGCATCGACGGGGCCGATGTCGGGTAGCCAGGGGTAAGCGGCAAGGGAGTCAGAAGCGGCAGCAGAGGACGCGCAGGGAGGCATGGCAGCTCCAGTGGCAGCAAAACCAGAGATGAAGTGATCGCAAGCGCAGCATGGTAACAGATGCGGGCGGCCAGCGGAGCCGCCCGGGCTGTGGTTACCGTACCGGCAATCAGTAAACGGGGGTTTCCTGCCAGCCGCCCCCCAGCGCCTTGAACAGCGTGGCCGTGGCCGCCAGCTGTTCACGGCGCGCACCGGCCTGGGCCAAACGGGCCGAGAGCAGGTTGCGTTCGGCGTCCAGGCGCTCCAGCTGGCTCACCTGCCCTTGGTCGTACATCAGCACGGCCAGCTCCCGGGTGCGAGCAACGGCCTCCAGCTGTTCGTCGATGGCGGCCAGCCGTCGCTCGCTGAAGTCGTAGCTGTAGAGCGCATCGCGCACTTCGTTGAAAGCGGTCAGCACGGTCAGGCGATACTGCGCTTCGGCCTGTTCGGCCAGCGCTTCGGCGCTTTCCACCCCGGACTGGCTACGACCGAAGTCGAACAGCGGCCCCATCACCGAGGCCCCGACGCCCCAGGTGCGGGCCACATCGCTGAACAGATCACTGGTGCTGGCGGCCGCAGTGCCCAAAAAGGAGCTGAGATTGAGCGACGGCAGGCGGTTGGCCTCGGCCACGCCGATCTGGGCGGTGGCCGCAATCAGCGCCGCTTCTGCCGAGCGAATATCGGGCCTGCGCTGGAGCATCGCCGACGGCATCACGGCAGGTATGCCCACCGGCTGGGCCAGGTCATCCAGCCGCGACGTGCCGGTGTCCAGGGTAGTCAGCAGCTCATCAGGGGACATGCCCACCAGCGTGCCCAGGGCCCCGCGCAGGGTTTCCACCTGCTGCTTGAGCGACGGCAGCTCTGCCTGCAGGTTGCGCCACTCGGCTTCGGCCTGGCGCAGTTCCAGTTCGCTGATGTCGCCATGCTCGAAGCGCAGCGCCTGAAGGCGATAGGTCTCCTGGTACGCGGCCAGGGTCTCCTCCATCAGCGCTTGCTGGGCTTCGGCACTTTTCAGGCTGACGTAGGTGGTGACCACGTCACCGATCACGCCCAGCTCGGCGGCGTCTCTGGCAAACAGGCTCTCCTGCAGGGCGGCCATGGCCGCAGCGCGCTGGTTGGCTAGCCGCCCCCACAGGTCGATTTCATACTCCAGGCTAGCGGCCAGGGAGTACTGGTTGTTGGTGGAGGTCAGCAGCTCCTGCACGGGCTGAACATCGATGGGCAGCGCCGCCCCCGGAGTGCGCTCACGGTTGGCTTCGGCCTGATAGCCCACGGTGGGAAAGCGCTCGGCATCGGCAAACCCCAGCTGGGCCCGGGCCTCGCGAATGCGCGCCAACTGAATCGCCAGTTCGAGATTATCTTCGCTGGCGCGCTCGACCAGCCGGTTCAGCGCCGGGTCTTCGAAGCGCTGCCACCAGCGGTGCCAGTCGTCACGGGCCTGCTGCTCCAGAGTGATATGGGCAGGCCAGCTCTCCGGCAGCTCAATGTCGGGCGCTTGATACTCCGGGCCGACCGCACAGCCTGCCAGCAGCAAGGCCAGCACCGAGGCAGCGGTGAACGGTTTGAGGCGGGGTCCCCACGGGCGATTCCTGTGCACGCTGATCATCCTTGCAGTTCGGGTGAATACCGATTTAGGGCGGCGTTAAACAAAACACCTGTTCGAATTGGCCAATAATACCTATTATAGGGGATCAACGAAACAGGGGATACATCACACCACCGTGATCCCCATTGGCTTACAGGGAGGCATTGGATGAGGTTCATCCGCAAAGGGAAGTGGCTACCCACTCTGGTCGGGTTGCTGGCATGCGTGACGTTATTGGCAGGTTGCGGAAACGACGAAGAGCCCCCCGAGCCTCCGGCTCAGGTGGTCAAGCTGTTCGAAACCGGCCAGCAGCAGGCCTTCTCGGGCCGCCGTTTCGTGGGTCGCGTCGATGCCGTGAGCACCGTCAACCTGGCCTTTCAGGTGGGCGGGCGCCTGACCACCTTTCCAGCCGTACAGGGCACCACGCTGGCCAAAGGCGAGCTGATCGCCCAGCTCGATCAAACCGATTACGCCTTGCAGGTGCGCGCCGCGGAAGCGGAATTGACCCAGGCCCGCCAGCATCTGCAGCGGCAGGAAAGTCTGTATCGCCATAACGCCGTCTCCGCCTCGGTGCTGGAAGCGGCCCGCACTGATGCCGAGCTGGCCGCCACCCAGCTGGAGAGCGCCCGCCAGGAGCTGGCCTACACCTCATTGTACGCGCCCTTTGATGCGCTGATTGCCCGCCGCCTGGTGGAAAACCACACCACGCTGCCGCCCAATGCCGAAGTCGTCCGTATTCAGGACATCTCGGAGCTGCGCATTCGCATCAACGTGCCCGAAGCGCTGATGCGGCATCTCGATGGCGAACACGGTTTCAACGCCGAAGCCGAGATCGCCACGCTGCCCGGCGAGCGCATTGCGCTGGAGTACCGCGAACACATCACCGAGCCCGACGAGGTCGCCCAGACCTATCAGGTGGAGTTCGCGCCCGCCCAAGGCGAGCACCTGGTGGCGCTGCCCGGCACCACGGCCACCGTGTTCATCGAGCCCGCCGAGCGGCTGGTGTCCGGGGTGATGATGATTCCAGCCAGCGCCCTGGACACCACCGAGAGCGGTGATTTTCGCGTGTGGGTCTACGACCCCGACGAGGGCACGGTATCGCCCCGGGAGGTCACCGTGGGTGAGCTGAGCGACGACGCCGTGATGCTGGTGGCAGGCGTTCAGCCTGGCGAGTCGATTGCGGCGGCCGGGGTACACCTGCTGCGCGACGGCATGCGCGTCAAACCGCTGGATAACGCCCTCTAGGAGCCGCCATGAACATCGCCAAGCTGTCCATCGAACGGCCTTTAAACACGTGGCTAATCGTCTTAATTTGCTTATTTGGTGGTTTGTGGGGATATAACGCCGTCGGCAAACTCGAAGACCCATCCTTCACCATCCCTAACGCGATTATTAATACGCCCTATCCTGGCGCCACCGCGACAGAAGTAGAAAATGAGGTCACCGAACGCCTTGAGCGCGCTATCCAGAAAATGGAGCAGATCGACGTCATCAAGTCGAAGTCGCTACCTGGGCGCTCGGAAATCCAGGTGGAAGTCCACTCCAGCTACCGCAACCACGAACTGCCGCAAATCTGGGATGAGCTGCGCAACAAGATCAACGATGCCCAGGGCGACCTGCCCGAGGGGGTGCTGGGCTCCCAGGTCAACGACGATTTCGGTGAAGTGTACGGCCTTTTCTATGCGGTCACGGCCGATGGGCTCACCACGCGGGAGATCCGCGACATTTCGACGTTTCTTCAGCGCGAGCTGCTGGCAGTACCCGGCGTGGCCAGGGTGACCACCGCAGGCGAGCGGGAAGAGACCATCTACATCGACATCTCCAACGAGCGCCTGACCACCCTGGGCATTCCCATCAATCAGGTCATCAACACCATCCAGACCGAAAACGCCGTGGAAAACGCGGGCAGCCTGCGGGTAGGGGAACGCCAGGTGCGGCTGGTGGCGCGTAGCGACATCGACAGCACCGCGCTGATCGAAGCCATCCGCATCGGCCGCCCCGGCACCACCGAACAGGTGTCGCTGATGGATATCGCCACCGTCTACCGCGAGCCCAGCGACCAGCCCAACCAGCTGATTCGCTATAACGGCGAGGATGCCTTCACGCTCGGCATTGCGGGCGCCGCCAACGACAACATCATCGAAGTGGGCGAAGCCGTCGAAGCCCGCATGGAAGAGCTGAAAAGCCGCCTGCCGCTGGGCGTAGAGCTACATCCTCTCTACGAACAGCACCATGTGGTCAACGATGCCATCAACGACTTCCTGCTCAACCTGGCCATGTCGGTGGCCATCGTGATCGGGGTGCTGTGCCTGGCCATGGGCTGGCGCATCGGCGTGGTGGTCGGCAGTACCCTGCTGCTCACCGTGCTGGGCACCCTGCTGTTCATGGGGCTGTTAAACATCGAGATGGAGCGTATCTCGCTGGGGGCGCTGATCATCGCCATGGGCATGCTGGTGGATAACGCCATCGTGGTCGCCGAAGGCATGGTCACCAACATCAAGCGCGGCCAGCGCGCCAAGGAGGCAGCCGGCAGCGCCGCCAAGCGTGCCCAGCTGCCGCTGCTGGGCGCCACGGTGATCGGCATCATGGCCTTTGCCGGTATTGGCCTGTCGGACGATGTCACCGGCGAATTTCTCTACTCGCTGTTCATGGTCATTCTGGTCTCCCTGATGCTGAGCTGGCTGCTGGCGATCACCGTCACCCCGCTGTTTGGCTACTACCTGCTGCGCCAAAAAGGCGACGACGAGGACCAGCCCGCTGACGAGCAGCAAGCAGGCGAGCGCCAGCACGAGAACGAGGAGAACGAGGAGAACGAGGAGAACGACGACGAGCCCAGCAAGCGCGAGCTGTACGGCGGCCTGCTCTATCGCGCCTATCGCCGGGTGCTGCTGTTGGCACTGCGCATACGCATCGTCACCGTCAGCGCGCTGGTGCTGATCACCGCCGTGTGCCTGTGGGCCTTCAGCCTGATACCCCAGTCGTTCTTTCCGGACTCCAACACGCCGCTGTTCTTCGTCAATGTGGAGCTGCCCCAGGGCACCGACATTCGCTCGACCGCCGACTACGCCGCCGATATCGAGGCGTATATCCTGGAGCAGGAGGACGTGGTATCGGTGGCCAGCTTCATCGGCCAGGGCGCTACCCGCTTCATGCTCACCTACGCTCCGGAGCAACCCAACACCGCCTATGCCCAGTTCATCGTGCGCACCGAAGACCTGGACGCCATTCCCGCGCTGGACCAGCGCTTCTACCGAGAGCTGAACGAAGCGTTTCCCAGCGCGCAGGTACGCACCCAGCGGCTGCAATTTGGCCCAGGCGATGGCGCGGACATCGAGGCGCGCTTTCAGGGGCCCTCCCCGGAAGTGCTGCGCTCGCTGGCCGACCAGGCCCAGCGCATCATGGCCGACAGCCCCTACCTGATCGACCAGCGCACCGACTGGCGTCAGCAGGAGTTGGTGGTGCGGCCGCGCATCAACGAGGAGCGCGCCCGCATTGCCGGGGTCAGCCGTGAAGACATCACCCAGACCCTGCAGTTTGCCTCGTCGGGCATTCGGGCAGGCACCTACCGTGAGGGCGAGCACCTGCTGCCCATCGTCGCCCGCCCCCCGGCGGCCGAGCGGGACGATGTGGCGCTGCTGGAAAACCGCAACGTGTGGAGCGCCGCGCAGCAGCGCTTCGTGCCCATCAGCCAGGTGGTCTCCTCCTTCGATACCGATAGCGAGGAAGCGCTGATTCAACGCCGCAACCGGGTGCGCACGCTAACCGTCGGGGCCGACCCCGCCGAGGGCTATACCGCCGCCCAGGCGTTCGACGGCATTCGCGAAGAGATCGAGGGCATGACGCTGCCACCGGGCTACCAGCTGAGCTGGGGAGGTGAACACGAGGATTCCGGCGATGCCCAGGAGGCGCTGGCCCAGCAGCTGCCCATCAGCCTGCTGGTGATGCTGCTGACCTCGATTTTGCTGTTTGGCAAGCTCAAGCAGCCGCTGATCATCTGGCTGGTGGTGCCCATGTCGGTGTGTGGCGTGGTGATTGGCCTACTGGTAACCGGCCTGCCCTTCTCGTTTACCGCGCTGCTGGGCATGCTCAGCCTGTCGGGCATGCTGATGAAAAACGCCATCGTGCTGGTGGATGAGATCGACGGGCAGATCAAGGAGGGCAAGGCGCGCTTTTCTGCACTGGTGGACGCCAGCGTCAGCCGCTTGCGGCCGGTCTTCCTGGCCGCTGGCACCACCATCCTTGGCATGCTGCCGCTGCTGGCCGACGCCTTCTTCAACAGCATGGCCGTGACCATCATGGGCGGCCTGGCGTTTGCCTCGCTGCTGACGCTGATTGCCGTGCCCACCCTGTATGCCATGCTGTTCCATATCAGCAGCGATGAGGTCGAGTCCTGAGCAGGCGCGTTCGGCCCATGAGCGCTTTTTGGCTATCATGGGCTGGACGCCGGGATCATCCGGCTCATCCTTTCGGGTAATAAAACTACAACTTAAGCTATAAATCGGCTTTTTATTGCCGTAAGGTCTCTATTATTGGCGCCATAAAATGTAAAATAACTACAAGATACTTTCACCGTCTCTACTCATGCAGAGGTTTCTATGCCTGGTTCAACGTCTGGTTCTACCCCCGCAGCCCTTCACCCCAAGGTCGCGGAAGTCACCCAACGCATTCGTGAACGCTCTGCCGAGCGCCGCGCCCTCTACGAGCGCCGCATGGCAGAGCAGCACAAGCGTGGCGTGCATCGTGCCGAGCTCTCCTGCGGTAACCTGGCCCACGGCTTTGCTGCCTGTAGCCCCCAGGAAAAAGACGCCCTGAAGCTGATGAACAGCGCCAACCTGGGCATCATCTCGTCCTACAACGACATGCTGTCGGCCCACCAGCCGTTTGAAACCTTCCCGGAAACCATCAAGGCGGCGGCGCGGGCCATGGGTTCCACCGCGCAATTTGCGGGCGGCGTACCGGCCATGTGTGACGGCGTAACCCAGGGCCAGCCGGGCATGGAACTATCGCTGTTCTCCCGTGACCTGATTGCCATGGCCACGGCGGTGGGGCTGTCGCACAACATGTTTGATGCCGCTCTTTACCTCGGCGTATGCGATAAAATCGTTCCCGGACTATTCATCGGCGCGGCGCGTTTTGGTCACTTGCCCGCCATGTTCGTACCCGCAGGCCCGATGCCAAGCGGCTTGCCGAACAAAGAGAAAGCGCGCATTCGCCAGCTCTACGCCGAAGGCAAGGTGGGCCGCGAGGAGCTGCTGCAAGCGGAGTCCGACTCTTACCACAGCCCCGGCACCTGCACCTTCTACGGCACCGCCAATTCCAACCAGCTGATGATGGAAGTGATGGGCCTGCACCTGCCGGGCACGTCGTTCGTGAACCCCGGCACCGAGATGCGCGAAGCGCTGACCCGCTACGCCACCGAACAGACCATTCGCAATACCGAAGCAGGCGGCGAGTACCGTCCGTTCTACAAGCAGATCGACGAGCGCGCCATCGTCAACGCCGTGGTCGGCCTGCTGGCCTCCGGCGGCTCGACCAACCACACCATGCACCTGATTGCCATGGCGGCAGCGGCGGGCATCACCCTGAACTGGGACGACTTCACTGATCTCTCGGCGGTGACCCCCAGCCTGATGAAGGTGTACCCCAACGGCCAGGCGGACATCAACCACTTCCAGGCCGCAGGCGGCATGAGCTACCTGTTCCGCGAACTGCTGGGCGCTGGCCTGCTCCACGGCGACATTCCCACCGTCTTCGGCACCGATCTGACCGCCTACACCCAGGAGCCCTTCCTGGAAAATGGCAAAGTGGTCTGGCGCGAAGGCCCGGAGAAGAGCCTGGACGAAGAAGTGCTGCGCCCGGTCGCCACGCCCTTTGCCCCCACTGGCGGCCTGACCGTCATGAAAGGCAACCTGGGCCGAGGCGTGATCAAGGTCTCGGCGGTGGCCGAAGAGCATCGAGTGGTCGAAGCGCCGGTCAAGATCTTCGAAGACCAGAACGAAATGAAAGCCGCCTTCGAATCCGGCGAGCTGGACCGTGACGTGATTGTGGTGGTGCGCTTCCAGGGGCCCAAAGCCAACGGCATGCCCGAGCTGCACAAGCTCACTCCGTTTTTGGGGGTGTTACAGGACCGTGGCTTCAAGGTCGCGCTGGTCACCGATGGCCGCATGTCCGGTGCGTCGGGCAAAGTGCCTGCCTCCATTCACATGAGCCCGGAAGCGCTGGACGGCGGCCCGCTGGCCAAGCTGCGCGACGGCGACGTGGTGCGCCTGGATGCCAACGCCGGCACGTTGGAAGCCAAAGTAGACGCCGCCACCTGGGCCGAGCGTGAACTCGCCGTTGCCAATCTAGACCACTACCATGTGGGCCTAGGCCGCGAGCTGTTCTCGGGCTTCCGCCACTTGGCAATGCGCGGCGAAGAAGGCGCAGGCTCGTTGGGCGGCTTCGAAGCCGACGATCTCGCTCGTCAAGAAGGTCAGATTTTTCAAGAGGACGCCTGATGCGACCGGCACTGATCGGGGACATTGGCGGCACCAACGCTCGCCTGGCGCTGGTAGCGCCTGGCGAGGTAACGCCCCACGATATCCTCAACCTACCCTGCGCGGACTACCCCGGCGTGATCGAGGCGATTCAGGATTACCTCGCCCGCGTGGGCGCGACCGGGGATAACGCCCCCGAGGAGGCCTGCCTGGCCTTCGCCTGCCCGGTGCACGCCGAGCGGGTGAAAATGACCAACAACCACTGGGACTTCATGAAAAGCGACGTTCAGCAAGCGCTGAACCTGTCGCTGTTCAAGGTCATCAATGACTTCACCGCCCAGGCGTTGGGCGTGCCCCACGTGGGCGAAGACAACCTCGTCGAAGTGCAGCCCGGCGTCGCCCAGTCGCACTCGACCCGTTTGGTCATCGGCCCGGGCACCGGGCTGGGCGTGGCCGGGGTGTTTCCCGGCCAGCATGCCTGGATTCCGCTGCCCACCGAAGGCGGGCACGTCACCTTTGCGCCCACCGACACCACCGAGCGCGCACTGCTGGATGTTTTCCTGCAGCGCCACCAGCGGGTCAGCGTCGAGCGCATCCTGTGCGGCCAGGGGCTGCTGGAACTCTACCAGGCCCACTGCGCGCTGGAAGGCCAAGCGCCACGTTGCGAAACCCCCGCCGAGGTGACCCAGGCGGCCAACCAGGGCGATGCCCTGGCCACGGCTACCCTGCTGCGCTTTTTGAAAATTCTCGGCGACGTGTGCGGCGATGCCACCCTGACCATGGGTGCGCGCGGCGGCGTGTACCTGTGCGGCGGTATTCTGCCCCGCCTGTTGGACTGGCTGCCCAAGTGTGAGCTGCGCGCAAGTTTCGTCAATAAAGGGCGCATGGGCGCTTACAACGCCGACATCCCGGTGAGGATTGTGACTCACCCGTGGACCGGCCTGCTGGGTGCCGCCGAAGCGCTGCATAACGAAGAAGTCTTTTAAACTGACGGAAATACGCCATGGCTGCTGTGACCTTTGACGTGCCGTTCGTACTCGGCATGATGCGCCTGCATGAAGCGCAAGAGATGCACCAGGCGAGCCATTTGGCCGACTGGATCGAAGCTCGCTTAGAGCAGGGCTTGCACTGGTTCGACCATGCCGACATTTACGGCAACGGAGCTTGCGAAACGCTATTCGGCCAGGCGCTGCGTGCCCGCCCGGCCCTGGCCAAGCGGCTCCACGTGGTCACCAAAGCCAGCATTGCCAACGACAACCCGAGCGCGGGCGGTCAGTTGATGCAGGGCGAGGTCAGCCGCGTGCTGAACCGTTTGGCAGGCGAGCTCGTCAGCACCCCCGGCGCCGGTGATGGGCAGCGTGAAAGCGGAGCGCATTGCCGATATGCTCAATGGTCCGGAAGCCCTGCCCCGAGAAGCCTGGTACGAACTGCTTGAGGCGGCCCGCGGCCACTGCGTCGCTTGACGCGCTTGTTTCACATCCAATGCCAATAATGACAAGGAACGACCTATGACGCCAGTGATTGCTTTCGGTGAAGCCTTGATTGACATGCTCTCCAGCCGCCTGGGCGACGACACGGGGCCAGAGACCTTCACCCCCTACGCAGGCGGTGCGCCAGCCAACGTGGCGGTGGCCTGCGCCCGGTTGAGCGTACCCAGCCAGTTTCTGGGCATGGTGGGTGATGATACCTTTGGGCACTTTCTGATCCGTGAGCTGCAAAGCCACGGCGTGGACACCCAAGGCGTGGTGCTGACCCGGGAGGCCCGCACGGCGCTGGCCTTCGTTTCACGAGACAGCCATGGCGAGCGCACTTTCGACTTCTACCGCCCACCCGCCGCCGACCTGCTCTACCGCCTGGAGCACCTGCCCCACGGCGTGTTCGAGCAGCCTGCCATCGTGCACCTGTGCAGCAACAGCCTGACCGACCCGGAAATCGCCGACACCACCCTGGCCATTGCCGCCATGGCCAAGCGAGCGGGCTGCCTGGTAAGCGTGGATGCCAATCTGCGCCATAACCTGTGGGCGGACGGCTCGGCGGATGTGTGGCGGGTCACCGAGCTGATCGATAGCGCCGAGCTGGTGAAGGTCTCGCTGGAAGAGCTGGACTACCTACGCGGCGACCATCCCAGGCAGGCGTGGCTCGCCGAGCGCATGGCCGCCGGTGTGAAAGTCATCGTGATCACTGACGGCCCCCATGACGTGGTGCTGAAAGGCGTTGGTATCGAGCAGACCATCACCCCGCCCAGCGTGACGGCCGTGGACACCACCGCCGGTGGCGATGCCTTCATTGGCGGCCTGCTGGCGGAGCTTTCCCGGTTCGGCATCGGCACCAACTGGCATCAGGACAGCGCGTTTCTCAGCCGTGCGGTGGACATTGCCTGCCGCTGTGGCGCCCATGCCGTGACCCGACCCGGCGCTTATGCCGCCCTGCCCACCCACGCCGATATCGAAGCCCTGCGCGGCTCCGCAGGCTAGCCCTCAGCGTCGCCGGGCAGTCTACTCGGCGACGCTCTGAGTGAGGCCTTCCATGATCGCCACCCGACCGCTGACCAGGTTCAGCGTGGTCGGCTGACGGCGATGATCCACCAGGCTCACCTGGCTGATGCTGCGCTGCTCGGTGGCGCCCTCGATCAGCATTTCCAGCGTTCCGTGATCGCACCACCAGAGGATCTTGACGGTCAATCCATCGACGCTGCCCGCCGCATGGTCGCAGGCGAAGTGTTCATCGAAGGCGGCCTGGCCGTTACTGCCCTGGCGCGCATAGTGCAGCGCCGTCTGCGTTTCACCCGCCGACAGCCATAACTGCTGCTGGTAGCCCTGCTGCAGCGAGAGCGCCAGCCGCGTCCCCGGCTGCAGCGTCAGGGTCATCTGCCCCTGCACGGCCGTGCCTTCCGGCAGGGCGATACAGTGCTCCCCCACCGTTTGCAGCGAGCGAGGCGAGAGATGGCGGGGGGCGCCGAGCGCTCGAGCCGCCTCACGGGTGAAGCGCTGGTATAAGCGCACGCCGCGATGCGTTGCGCGCAGCGCAAGCTCCCTGGGCAGACTCATGGTGCCCCGCCAGCCCGCTTCAGGGGCATGGTTGGCGTACTGCCAATTGTTCAGCCACGCCAGCGCCAGCCGCCGCCCAGGGGTATTCGACCAGCTCTGCACCGCGTAGAAGTCCCGCCCTTCGTCCATCATCAGCACGCTATCCGGGGCGTTGTCATTGGTGAAACGCTGGCCGTCGAAATCACCCACAAAGTACTGGGTAAACGAGCCAAACGGGTTATCCGGCGTAGCACCAATGCCCACCACCAGCACCCAACGCGACGCGGGCTCATGGGGCTCGGCGCCTTCCACCGGTAGCTCGAACAGGTCCGGGCACTCCCAGGGGTGCTGGGTGTGCGCGCCCTCGCCCGCCCCAAAAGCGCTGGCAAACTGCCACGCCAGCAGGTTGGTCGAGGTATAGAAGTGAATCTCCTGCCCGCAGGCCAGCGCCATCACCCAGCGCTGGCTGGGGGCATGCCACACCACCTTGGGGTCGCGGAAATCCTTGAAACCGGGCGGCGGCAGGACGGGATCCCCCGCATAGCGCTGCCAGGTACGCCCCTTGTCGCGGCTGTACGCCAGGCACTGGGACTGCTGGTAATCCTGTGGGTCATCGGAGAGCACCTTGTGGCAGGTATAGAACGCCAACAGCCCAGGCTTGCCATCGAACAGCCCCGTGACATCGTGCTCATCCACCACGGCGCTGCCGGAAAAGCAGGCCCCTTCTTCATCGGGCGCCAGCGCAATGGGCAAATGCTGCCACCGGCACAGGTCACGGCTGACCGCATGCCCCCAGTGCATCGGCCCCCACTCGGTCCCCAGGGGGTGGTACTGATAAAACAGATGGTACTCGCCTTCGAAAAACACCAGCCCGTTGGGGTCGTTCATCCAGCCCATCGGGGGAGTAAAATGCAGCGCAGGGCGCTGGGGCTCAAAATCCGCTAACGTCATGCTTAAACCTTAACTTAATCGGTCAACTTAATCGTTTAAGTTAGCGTATCACGACTCCCCTCCATGCGTACTCCTCCCCTTTAGGCGTAAGTATAAAAAAGTTCGTCGCATTCTGGCGTGAAAGCGAAGCAATTCCTGGTAAAGCGCGATGAACCTTGCTTATTGCGGAGGGCCATGTGAGACGGCCATGACCAGTGATGAACATCGGCGCGTGATGGATTCATTGGGCGACTGCCTGGGCAGGCACCAGTGCCGCCATCATCGCGGGCTAAAGCCCCCTCCAACAACAGCAAAGTGGCTGGGGTGGGGCCTGTGAATTCAGGATAGCCTGAGTAGTCACCTAAACCTGCCTGTGGGAGGCCAATTCATTGGGCGACTGCCCGAGCAGGCACCGGTGCCGCCGTCATCGCGGGCTAAAGCCCCCTCCCACAGCAGCAAAGTGGCTGGGGTGGGGCCTGTGAATTCAGGATAGCCTGAGTAGTCACCTAAACCTGCCTGTGGGAGGCCAATTCATTGGGCGACTGCCTGAGCAGGCACCGGTGCCGCCGTCATCGCGGGCTAAAGCCCCCTCCCACTGGGTCATCTCCCACCGGGTCATTGCCCAGCCCACCTGTGGGAGGCCAATTGATTCACGCCAGTCAGCATAGAACCTAAAAAAAGCCCGAGCATGGCAACATGCTCGGGCAAACGTCCTGCTCACATGACCCGACATCAGTGAAGCAAGTGACGAGAGTGCTCGGTACGGTATTACGGTGTTAGCTGGCTACCCATCAGTGATGGAAACGCTCGGCGGCCTGGCGGGCCAGTTCGCGGATGCCGTCCCAATCTTCGGCGTCGACCATGGCTTTCGGGGTCAGCCAGGAGCCGCCGACGCACATCACGTTGGGCAGCGAGAGATAGGATTCGGCATTGTCCACGGTGATGCCGCCCGTGGGGCAGAAACGCGCTTCCGGGATCGGCGCGCCGAAC
Organism: Halomonas sp. 141; assembly: GCF_002810305.1. Classification (NCBI taxonomy): domain Bacteria; kingdom Pseudomonadati; phylum Pseudomonadota; class Gammaproteobacteria; order Oceanospirillales; family Halomonadaceae; genus Halomonas; species Halomonas sp. 141. The sequence continues at coordinate 16,725 of NZ_PINZ01000017.1, read as the reverse complement.
GCCTTGATTGCCTTGGCACCGCCGCTGGACTCCGCGGGGAAGAACTTGAAGCGGCGGTAGCCGTACTGCCAGCCGGTCATCAGCTCGGAAATGGTAGAAACGCCCGGCAGCATGGGCACCGGGCTCTCGACGCCGTAGCGGTACAGCGCCTCGGTGGCCCCCGGCGTCACCACGAAATCAGCGCCGACCTGTTCGGCCTGGCGGTACTGGGCAGGCGTGAGCACCGTGCCGACACCAATGCTGGCCCCCGGCAGGGCTTCTTTCATGCGCTTGATGGCTTCCAGCGCGCAATCGGTGCGCAGCGTCACTTCCAGAACGCTCAGGCCGCCCTCTACCAGCGCACGGCCCAGCGGCACGGCATCCTCGATGCGCTCGATGGTAATGACCGGAATGACTTCGGCCTTCAGGCAAATACTGTCCAGCTCGGCGGTGCGCGTTGAGGGTAACTGTTTATCGATGGTCATCAGTGAATCTCCAAGCAAATTGTTATTGGCGAAGGCCTGCCGTCAGGGCGCCCAGTAGATCGCCAGCGGGCAAGATAAAAAGGCGCGAATCGGCAGTGTCCGAACGTCGTCACCACTCATGGCGTTGGCCAATACGGCACGCTTGTCATCGCCGGTAATGTGCAGAATGTGGCGTTTTGCCTGATGCAGGCGGTCCGCCGAGAAGGTAATACGCGGCTGCGGCTGGCTGGGGGTGCGCACGGCAACCAGCGGCTCGTCGGTGGAGAGCGCCAGCCCCAGCTCCTGGCTATCCGGGAAAAGCGAGGCCGTGTGGCCGTCTCCGCCCATGCCCAGAATCACCACGCTGGCAGGCCAGGCAAGCCCTGCCGTGGCCTCGGCCACGCTGGCTACGCCCTCTTCCGGCGTGCCGTGTGCCGAGGTCAACGGTACGAACGTAGCCGCTGCTGCCGGACCTTGCAGCAGGTTGTCGCGCACCAGTTTGGCGTTGCTGTCGCCGCTCTGCTCATCCACCCAGCGTTCATCGGCCAGGGTGATGTCCACCTGCGCCCAGGCCAACGGCTTTTGCGCCAGCGCTTTGAAAAACGGCACCGGCGTCGAGCCACCCGATACCACCAACAGGGCACGCTCCTGGTGCGCAAGGTCGGCCGCCAGGGCTTGATAAACGGCTTCTGCCAGCTGCTCGGCCAGCGCTTGTCGTGTAGTGCTCATCTCAATAATCCTCGTACCAGCTGCGGCCGTCCTGGGTGATCATGGCAATCGAGGCCACCGGCCCCCAGGAGCCTGCGGGGTAGCGGCGCGGCGGGGTCTCGCGTGATTTCCAGCCGTCGATCAGTTGGTCGCACCAGCGCCAGGCGTGCTCCACTTCATCGCGCCGCACGAACAGGTACTGCTGGCCTTTCATGACTTCCAGCAGCAGACGCTCGTAGGCATCCGGGATACGTGATTTCGGGAAGGCATTGTTGAAATCCAAATGCAGCGGACCGGGGCGCAGGCGCATGCCCTTGTCCAGGCCGCTATCCTTGGTGAGTACCTGAAGGGCGATGCCCTCTTCCGGCTGCAGGCGAATGATCAGCTTGTTGGAAGCGATACCACGCTGGTCCGGGTCGAAGATGTAGTGCGGCTGCTGGCGGAAATGAATGACGATTTGCGACAGCTTTTCCGGCATACGCTTGCCGGTACGCAGGTAGAACGGCACGCCCGCCCAGCGCCAGTTGGACACTTCGGTCTTCATGGCCACGAAGGTTTCGGTCTGGCTCTGGGTGTTGGCGCCCTCTTCTTCCAGGTAGCCCGGCACGGCCTGGCCATCGCTGGTACCGGCAATGTACTGGCCACGCACCACGTCGCGGCCCAGCGCTTCGCCGGTAAACGGCTTCAGCGCCTTGAGCACTTTTACCTTCTCATCACGGATGGCATCGGCATCCAGATTGGAAGGCGGGTCCATGGCAATCAGGCAGAGCAGTTGCAGCAGGTGATTCTGCACCATATCGCGCAGCTGGCCCGCGTCGTCGAAGTAGCCCCAGCGCCCTTCGATGCCGACCTTTTCGGCCACGGTGATCTCGACGTGAGAGATGTGGTTCTGGTTCCACTGGGTGCCGAAGAGCGGGTTGGCAAAGCGCAGGGCAATCAGGTTCTGAACCGTCTCTTTACCCAGGTAGTGGTCGATGCGGTAGATGCGAGACTCGGGGAACACGGCACCGATGGCGTCGTTGATCTCTTCCGACGACGCCAGGTCATAGCCAATCGGCTTCTCGACGATCACCCGGGTGTCGTCATCCAGGCTGTTGCTGGCCTGGAGATTGTGGCAGATATCGCCATAGATCCGCGCCGCCACGGAAAGGTAGACCACCATGGGGCGCCGTGCGCCTTCACGCCATTGGCGAAGCGCGTCGTAGCCGTCCACCGTGGTGAAGTCGAGCTTCAGGTACTCCAGCCGTTGCAGGAAGCGCTCCATGCTGGCCTTGTCCTGCTCGTCCTTCTTCAGACGCTTTTGCAGCGCAGTGCTGACCAGCTGACGAAACTCGGCCGTGTCGTGCTCCTGACGCGCCAGCCCCATGATCCGCGTGCTCGCCGGCATCAGCCCTTCGCGGTCAAGATGATACAGCGCAGGGAACAGCTTGCGCATGGCAAGGTCACCAAGCGCCCCGAACAGCGCGAGATCAATCGCGTGATTGGGGTCGCCTAGCGGTGCATGTGACTGGCTCATCTCAGCTCCTGTTTATAATTAGGTGATCCAACTTATGTAGTTAGATTACCTAAAATCTATCTGATAACGGGCATTATACGCAATATTTCGTGTAATTTTACTACAAAAAAATCGCCGTGGCTGCTTTTCCTGTCAGGCGGTGCCTGTAGTGCTCGGCCCTACGCCCCCGACATACGCCATCCTCCTCCCCCGTAGGGAGGAGGCGGCGCACCACCAGATTGGCGAGGCTGGCATGACAAGGCACGGGCTGACAGCATCGTGCACGACAATAACAATGGCATTACACGAGGTATGCACATCATGGCAATGAATCGCATCTTTTTCACGCCGCTATTGGCCACGGCCTTCGCCGCCGGTCTCTCCGCCCCCGCGCTGGCCTTCGAGGAGGACCGCCTGACGATCTGGATGGGCGACAACAAGGGGCAGGAAGGCATTCGTGCGGTGGCCGAGCAGTTTCTGGAAGAGACCGGCATCCGGGTAGAGGTGGTGTTTCCGGACAACCTCACCGACCGCTTTCAGCAGGCGGCGGGGAGCGGTCAGGGGCCGGACATCGTCATCTGGGCCCACGACCGCATGGGGGAATGGGCGCAAAGCGGCCTGCTCCGGCAGGTATCCCCCAGCAGCGCGTTCCGTGAAGGGTTTTTCGATTTCACCTGGGAAGCCGCGCTGTGGAACGGCGATACCTATGGCTACCCGATTTCCGTGGAGTCCCTTGGCCTGATTTATAACAAGGCGTTGGTGGATACCCCACCCGACAGCTTCGCGGAACTGATCGAACTGGACGCCACCCTGGCCCCCGAGGGTAAAAAGGCCATCCTGTTCGACTACAGCGAGCCCTATTATGGCTGGACCCTGCTGGCCGCCAACGGCGGTTACCCGTTCAAACAAACCGATAGCGGCTATGATGTCAGCGACATTGGGGTCAACAATGCCGGTGCCCTGCAGGGAGCCGAGCTGCTGGTGGAGCTGATCGAGAGCGGCGTGGTGCCCCGGGGCACCGACTACAACCTGATGGATACTCGCTTCAACCGGGGCGAAGTCGCCACCATGATCAGCGGCCCCTGGGCATGGCCCAACCTGGAGCGCAGCGGCATCGATTATGGCGTGGCGCTACTGCCCCGGGTAGGCGACGAGCGCGCCCGACCGATGTTTGGCGTGATGACCGCGATGATCAACTCCGCCACGCCCAACGACTTCCTGGCGGTGGAATTTTTGGAGAACTACCTGCTGAGCGAAACGGGCATGCGCACCTTCAACAGCGACGGTTCGCTGGGCGCAGTGGCGCATATCGATTACCAGGCAGAGCTGGCGGACAACCCCAACATTGCCGCCACGCTCGACAACGCCGAAGTGGGCATGCCGATGCCCAACATTCCTGAAATGGGAGCCTTCTGGGCGGCCATGGAGCCAGCGCTGCAAAACATCGGCAGCGGGCGCCAATCGCCCCAGGAAGCGCTGGATGCCGCTGCGCGGCGCATGCGTCAGTAGCCTCTCTTTTTTGCTCATCTGCCCAGCGGCATTAGCCGCTGGGCAGCTTTCAGGAAGCCATCATGTATACCACCAACGCGTCTCGTGGCCTTCCCCGCCATCGCTCTCGCCATCTTACTGAACGCTACACACGCTGGGCCATGCGTGGCGTGATTGCTGTTTTGGTGATTGCGCTACTTTGGTTAGTCTTGGCCTTTCATTTGAACGGCCAGTGGATGTTTGCTCTGCTGTTTTTGGTACTTGGCGGCTCGCTGGGCGTGGTCTTCACCAAGCGCACGCTGATGAGCCATCGCTATATCTTTCCTGCGATTGCCGGACTTGGCGTGTTCGTCATTTTCCCGCTGTTGTACACCATCGGGATCAGTTTTAGTAACTACAGCTCTACCAACCTGCTCTCGGAAGAGCGGGTGCGCAGCCAGTTGATGAGCCAAACCTATCAGGAGGACGATGATGCGTTCGATCTCACGCTTTATGCCGAAGGCGACCTGGTGCGTTTGCGGCTGGAAAACGAGCGCCAGCGCTGGATGTCGTCACCGCTGAATCTGACCAATGTGGAGTCTCGCCAGCTAGGCCTGCAGGCGGCCAGTGATGCCCCCACTGCAGACCCGCTGCCCATGCGCGACATCATTCAAGCGCGCAGTGCCCTGCAGGGGTTACGCCTGATCACTCCCGAAGGCACCGAGCTGCGCATGGCCGGTATTCGCCAGTTTGCGCCCATGCTCGACCGCTACGAGGCCCGGGAGGATGGCACGCTATATGATCGTCGAGACGACCGCGTGCTGACACCGGACCACACCATCGGCTTTTTCGTCGCCGACGATGGCCAGCGCATCACTCCGGGCTGGCCGGTCAACGTGGGCTTCTCGAACTACACGCAAATCTTCACCGACCCGGACATTCGCGGCCCGTTCATGCAAATTTTCGTATGGACCTTCGTGTTTGCCAGTCTCACCGTGGTGTTCACCCTGGCCGTGGGCTTCGTGCTGGCCTCTTTGCTGCAGTGGGATCAGCTGCGCGGCAAAGCGATATACCGCACGCTGCTGATTCTGCCCTACGCCGTCCCGGCGTTCATTTCGATTCTGATTTTCAAGGGCATGTTCAACCAGCACTTCGGTGAAGTGAACATGATTCTGGATACCCTCTTCGGCGTGCGGCCCGAGTGGTTCACCGACCCGTGGCTGGCCCGCAGTATGCTGCTGATCGTGAACACCTGGTTGGGCTACCCCTACATGCTACTGCTCTGCATGGGCTTGATTCAGGCCATTCCCCAGGATTTATACGAAGCCTCGGCGGTAGACGGCGGTGGCCCGCTCACCAACCTGTTCAAAATCACCCTGCCGCTGATCATCAAGCCGCTCACGCCGCTGCTGATTGCCGCCTTTGCGTTCAACTTTAATAACTTCGTGCTGATCGCGCTGCTCACGGGTGGCAACCCGGACATTCTGGGCGCCAGCACCCCGGCGGGCACCACCGACCTGCTGGTGAGCTACACCTACCGCATCGCCTTCCAGGATGCCGGACAGAACTTCGGCCTCGCGGCCGCCATTGCCACACTGATTTTCCTGCTGGTGGCGGGCATGTCGCTGCTCAATTTGCGCCTTTCCAAAGTGAAGGTATAGGAGGTTACACATGGCCATGGTTCAACCCCGCTCCGTTGGTGTGCGCCGCCTAGGGGCGCACTTAGCGCTGATCTGCTTTGTATCGCTGATTGTCTTTCCGCTGCTGCTGGTCATCTCGATTTCATTTCGCGAGGGCAACTTTGCCACCGGCAGCCTGATTCCAGAAAATTTCTCGCTGGAGCACTGGTCGCTGGCGCTGGGGATTCCTTGGGAGCGGCCAGACGGCACCGTAGTGCAGCCGCCCTTCCCCGTGCTGCTCTGGCTGTGGAACTCCATCAAGGTGGCGGTGGTGTCGTCGGTGCTGATTCTCATGCTCGCTACCACCAGCGCCTACGCGTTTGCCCGCATGCACTTCAAGGGCAAAGCGCCGCTGCTCAAAGGTATGCTGATTTTTCAGATGTTCCCGGCGGTGCTCTCGCTGGTGGCGCTGTACGCGCTGTTCGACCGGCTGGGGCAGTTCGTGGGCTGGCTGGGCATCAACACCCACGGCGCACTGATCGTGGCGTCGCTTGGGGCAGTGGCGCTGCATATCTGGACGATCAAGGGCTACTTCGAATCCATCGACGGCTCGCTGGAAGAGGCCGCCATGGTGGATGGCGCCAGCACCTGGCAGGCGTTTCGCTACATCCTGCTGCCGCTCTCGCTGCCGATCCTGATGGTGGTATTCATTCTGGCGTTCGTGATGAGCATCATGGAGTACCCCATGGCGTCGGTACTGCTGGTGGACGAGCACAAGCTGACCCTGGCCGTGGGCGCCCAGCAGTATCTGGCCGACCACAACCAGCGCTGGGGTAACTTTGCCGCCGCGGCGGTGCTATCTGGCCTGCCGATTACCGTGGCCTTCCTGATCTGCCAGCGCTGGATCATCGGCGGCCTGACCGCTGGGGGGGTGAAGGGGTAGGCGCTTACTCCACGAATCTATTTCCTCGCTTGAGCGGTTTGCTCATGACCGGCGCCGGATGGGGCCGGTTTTTTGTCTAAAAAAATAATTTTTAGGCAAATTTTACGGACATTTTTTTATTGGCATGGTGAGATAGCGCTCTCACTACCAAGGTAATTTAGAGCGGAATTAAATGGCCACCTTCCCGAGCGCGCGTTATTACCGAGACACTTACCGACACTGGGCACAGATTTTTAAGATCATGGCGGTATTGTGGCTAGTCCTGGCTATTTTCATGACGCTACCGTTGGCGGTATTGGTGATTGAAAGCGACCCTGATGCACCCGCTTTCATCGTATCGTTGCTGATTGTGTTAAGCGTGACCTTGACGACTTGGGCGCTCACCCGCCATGTCTCGCTCGAGCTCAAACCCTGGCAAATGTTCATTCTCACCGCGGGCAGCTGGGTGAGTATTAGTGGTTTTGCCAGCCTGCCGCTAATTTTGGGCGCTCCACAGCTGAGTTTCACCAACGCTGTGTTCGAGTCGGTTTCAGCGATCACCACCACGGGCTCTACCGTGCTGGTGGGTATCGATGACCTCTCGGATGGCTTGAAACTGTGGCGGGGCCTCATGCAGTGGATGGGCGGCATCGGCATCATCGTCATGGGCATTGCCATTCTGCCTTTTCTGAAAGTAGGCGGGATGCGGCTGTTCCATACCGAGTCTTCGGACTGGTCGGACAAGGTCATGCCCCGCACCGGCGGCATTGCCAAAGCGACGCTGTCGATCTATGTGATCCTGACGCTAACGGCCATGGTCAGTTACTGGCTTGGCGGCATGCAACCACTGGATGCCATCGTGCATGGCATGACGTCGCTTGCAACAGGGGGCTTTGCCAACTCGGATGCTTCCTTTGGCGCCTACGCGGAGCAGCCTTGGCTACTGTGGATGGCCAGCTTTTTTATGCTCTGCGGCGCGCTACCGTTCGTGCTGTATATCCGTTTTATCCGCTCATCACGCAGCGCTTTATGGCAAGACCAACAGGTCCGGGGGCTTCTCAAACTACTGTTGGCGGCCATCGTCATCCTGACCGCCTGGCGCGTCTTGCAAGGCGACGACTGGTTTGTCTCCCTCACCCACGTCACCTTCAACGTCATGTCCGTGGTCACCACTACCGGCTATGCGTCGGATGACTATACGCTGTGGGGTACACTGCCGATTGCAGCTTTCTTTTACTTGACGTTCATTGGCGGCTGTAGCGGTTCCACCAGCGGCGGCATGAAGATCTTCCGCTTCCAGATCGCCATGCTGATGCTGCGCAATCAGCTACGCTACCTGATTCATGCCAACGGCATCTTTACCACTCGCTACAACCAGCAGCCGGTCACCAGCGATATTTCACGCAGCGTCGTGGCCTTCTCGTTCTTTTTCTTTATCACTATTGCCGTATTGGCATTAGGGCTTGCCGCGCTGGGGCTGGACCTGGTGACGGCGCTTTCGGGCGCCGCCACGGCGGTGGCCAACGTTGGCCCTGGCCTGGGCGATACCATTGGTCCATCAGGCAACTTCGCCACACTGCCCGATGCAGCCAAGTGGCTTTTATGTGTGGGCATGCTGATGGGCCGCCTGGAGATATTAACGGTCGTGGTGCTGATGACCCCCATGTTCTGGCGGCGTTGACCGCGGTTTGGGGGCGTCAGGATGCCTTCGTAGGCCGAGCGCAGGCTTCCACTAGCAATCGATAGCCGACGCCAGCTTCTGTTTGCAGCAGAGTCGGCGTTTGTGGATCGTCGGCTAGTTTTTGTCGCAAGCGGCTCACCACAATACGCAGGTAGTGAGTATCTTCGGTATGTGTCGGGCCCCATACCTCTTTCAGCAGTTGTGTTTGCGTCACCACCCGACCGGCGTAGCGACAAAGCTTCGCCAGGACTGCAAACTCTTTACGGGTTAAACGAACCTCCTGCTGGTGCACCATGACGTGCCTCAGCTCCACATCGATGGTGACATTAGCGCTTGCGAAGTAGCTGGCACTCTCTTCTCCTTTGACTTTTTGAGCAATGCGCAGCACTGCCCGAATACGCGCAAGCAGTTCCTGAATACCGAAAGGTTTGGTGACATAGTCATTGGCACCGTTATCCAACGAACGTACTTTCTCTTCCTCCCTGTCGCGTACCGATACCACAATAATCGGCACGCTACTCTGCTCACGAATACCACGTAGCACGTCATGACCATCTATATCAGGCAGGCCTAAATCGAGCAGTACGACATCTGGCGCTTGGGTATAAGCGGCTGCCAATGCTTGCTCACCGTTTGCTGCCTCAATCACGCCGTAACCCTGGGACGCGAGGCTGATGCGCAAAAAGCGGCGAATCTGCTGTTCATCATCAACGACCAGAATGCGCCCGTTCCCTTCACTCTTCATTCATCCTCCTGATATCTGCACCTAGCAGTGGCAGCTTGATAATGATCGCAGTTCCCTTGCCATTCGTACCCACACCAGCGGTGATCGTGCCACCATGTGCCCCAACCATGCCGCGGCAAATCGCCAATCCCAATCCACTACCATGGGCACTGCGATCACCGTCACCGCCACTGTAGAACATATCGAATACCTGCTCACGTAACGCTGGTGAGATACCCGGGCCTTCGTCTTCAACGCTAACCACCAACGCGCTGGGGTCCTCGTCGCTTACGTATGCGTTAATCAATAGCTCTCCATTAGGAGGCGAAAAGCGCTGGGCATTGTCCAGAACGTTCACCAGCGCTTGCTCTACCAGCGCAGGGTGCACGTAAAGTAGCGGCAAGTTGCCAGACCACTGCTTGCGAACCACCACGTGCCTGAGTGATTGGCCTAGTCGCTTGAGCGCCGCATTAATCAAATCATCAAACGAGACCCAGTCACGTTCAATTTTGAGTGTGCCATGCCCCAAACGAGTCATGTCTAACAGATTTTGGATGTAGCGATTGAGCCGTTCGCTTTCAGACAAAATACCGTCCAGCAGCTCACGCTGATCACTATCACTGAGCTGTGGCTTCAACTCAATTAATGAACTAGTGGAGCCTATAATCGAGGCAAGCGGGGTACGTAGATCGTGGGACACGGAGGAAAGCAACGCAGAACGCAGACGCTCGTTCTCCTCTGAAACCCGCGTAGCGTTAAGCTCTGCTACCAGACGCGTCCGCTCCAGCGCCATGCTAAGCTGGCGCGCCAACGTATCGATTAATGCTTCACTTTCATGAGTCAAGGCCTTCGGGCTTGCAGAGAGCTTGAGTGCCAGCATCCCCACTTTTTCTCCTTGTACCGCGAGCGGTAGTAAGCGCCACGCCTGTTGGCTTAATGTTTGAGTGCCATGACCGCTGGGTTTTTGGTGTTGCCAACTCCATACCGCTGCCTGCTTGGCGGCCATGTCCAGATGCTCGTCATCCGACAGTGCGTAGACCACACGCACCTCGCTAGCGCTTTCCGCTGTTTCAATAAAAATAACGGGGACGCCAAAACACTGCACCAGGGTATCGACACCCACTTTGGCGGCACTGGCACTGTCGGTGGCGATTGAAAGCTGCTCGGCGTAGCAGAGCAGAAGTTGTGTCTGATCGCGGCTAGACCGCAGTGCAACTAAGCGCTGGCGCCCACGACCCGCTAATTGCCCCACCACTAGCGCTACCAAAAAGAAGAACACCACCGTCAACAGTTGCCCTCGCTCCACCATGGCAAAGGTCAAACGTGGTTCTGTAAAGAAGAAATTAAAGATCAAAAAACCCGCAACGGCACTGAACATCGCCATTGCGGTGCCCGCCGAGGCAGCGCTGAAAAGCACGGCGGCTAAAAATACCAGTGAAAGATTGGCAAGCTCCAGCCAGGGCTCTAGCACGTGAGCAATTCCGAGAGATACCATCACCGCCAAGCTGGTGGCAAGTAGTTGAGGTCGTCGCACCCTCCAGCCTGGCTGCCGTTTGTGCCTACCTTGCTTCACGCTGCTCTGAGCCACTACCACGATATCGAAGACGTCGGCATGCGCAATCAAGCGTTGGGCGAGCGGCCTTGACCAAGGCCACCAGCGGCGTTTTGCGTCGCGTCCCACCATAATCGTAGTGGCATTAATCGAGCGGGCGTAGTTGAGCACCTCACCTAGCTGGCTATGCCCCTGCAAGCGAAGTGAATCGCCTCCCAGCCGGGTCACCAGACTAAATATCTTCTCAATCGTAAGCTGCTGCTCCGGCGAGGCGACACCTTTATCCACATAGACCGCCCGCCATACGGCCAAACGCCTCTCGGCCATTCGGTGGGCTGCACGCACAAGGGTCATATCGTCTTCGTTACCGGTAACAATCACCAACAGGTGGGGCCTTACCGGCCAAGGGCCTGCCCTACCGCTGGCGTCCATAGCCACTTTTACATCGGCATCCACCCGCTCGGCCATGGTTTGAATCGCCAGCTCGCGCAGCGCGTTAAGGTTTGACTCGTTAAAGTAGCCCTCCATGGCGGCGCGTGCCTGCTCGGGGATATACACCTTGCCGCGTCTTAAGCGCTCGAGCAGCTCCTCCGGGGTTAAGTCCACCAGCGATACATCCCGAGCGCGCTCTAACAGTGCATCGGGGACGGTTTCGCGCATGCGAATGCCGGTGATCCGGGCAACATCGTCGTTAAGGCTTTCCAAATGCTGGACGTTCACTGTTGTCCAGACATCGATCCCTGCATCCAGCAACTCTTCAATATCCTGATAACGCCGTGGATGTCGGCTGCCAGGGATATTGCGATGGGCTAACTCGTCTACCAGCAGAATAGTGGGCTTCCGCTTCAGGGCCGCATCGATATCGAATTCGTAAAACGTTCGTCCATGGTGCTGTAAAGGCGCTAGTGGAATACGTGACAGCCCCTCACAGAGCGCTTCGGTGTCGGCGCGCCCGTGGGACTCCACCACGCCAATCACGATATCATCGCCCTCTTCTGCCCGCTCCCGGGCCGTGCGTAGCATGGTGTAGGTTTTGCCAACGCCAGGGGCGGCTCCCAAAAATACACGCAAACAGCCGCGCGCCTCTCGGCGCGCAGCTTTTAGCAATGCATTGGGATCGGGTCGCTGATCCGCTGAATACATTTAGCTACTCCACAGGGGTAACGGACGATGTGGTGGCGACGGGAAAACGCTCATCCAAACTCACATTCAATCGTAAAACGTTGACCACTGGCGACCCCAACCAGCCCGTGTTCTCAAGCGCTTGGTCGATCAGCTCAGTGACGCTAGCTTCGTTGATTTCACGCGCCTGTGCTACCCTTGCGACTTGTAATTCAGCGGCTGGTAACGAGATATGTGGATCAATCCCGGAGCCCGACGCGGTGATCAGATCAACCGGGATTTGATCAACGCTGACGCCTTCCCGCTGGGCAATCGTTTGGGCATCGGCCCGGGCACGCTCACGAAGCGCTTCATTGCTTGGAGCCAGATTAGAACCCGAAACCTCGCCTGCATCATTACCCGCTGCTGACGGGCGACCGATAAAGTATTCATCGCTGACAAAGGTTTGTGACACCAGGCTTGAACCCACTACCCGACCATCGGCGTCGCGAACCAAGCTGCCTTGCGACTGCTCAGGAAACAGCCAACCGCCAACCGCTGTAGTGGCCAAGGGGTACACCAGCCCAAGCAGAACGGCCATCACCACCATAAAACGCAGCGCACTGCCCCAAGTGGCTTTAGTCTCCAACGTTGGTGCCTGCTGTTCTTCATCATTAATCGCCGCGGGATCTTTAATACCTATATTCATGACGCTTCTCCTAGATAAACAGCGCAATCAGCATGTCGAGCAGCTTGATGGCAGGGAACGGTAGTAGCAGACCACCAAGACCGTAGATCAGCAGGTTGCGGCGCAATAATACCGTCGCCGATGCGGCCTTTACGGACACGCCACGCAGTGCAAAGGGAATCAGCGCGGGGATAATCAACGCATTGAACAGCACGGCTGCCAGCACCGCGGTGGTGGGTGAATGCAGGTTCATTACATCCAGCACGCCCAGCGCCGGGAAACTCGCCGCGAAGAGCGCCGGTAGAATCACGAAGTACTTGGCGACATCATTCGCCAATGAGAACGTGGTCAATGCGCCTCGGGTCACCAGCAACTGCTTACCAATTTCCACCGCGCTAATGAGCTTGCCGGGGTCGGAGTCCAGATCGACCATATTGGCCGCTTCGCGGGCGGCCTGGGTGCCGGAATTCATGGCCAGACCAAGGTCAGCCTGGGCCAGCGCCGGCGCGTCATTGGTACCGTCACCCACCATGGCCACCAGACGGCCACTGGCCTGCTCCTCGCGAATCAGCGCCAGCTTACGCTCAGGCGTGGCTTCGGCGATGTAGTCGTCGACACCGGCCGTGGCAGCTATCGCCGAGGCAGTAATCGGGTTGTCACCGGTGATCATCACGGTTTTGATGCCCATAGCGCGTAGCGCGGCAAACTTCTCCGTGATACCGCTTTTGATGACGTCAGACAGCGCTACCACACCCAGGATCTGATGGTTTTCTGCTACTGCAATAGGGGTGGCACCATCCCGAGATATGCGCTCAATGACTTTGTGATAGTCGCTGGGGATATCACCGCCCTGCGCCTTTACCCACTCGGCGATGGCATTGGGGGCTCCCTTGCGTAGCTTTTTACCGCTGGTTAGATCCACTCCTGAAAGCCGAGTCTCAGCACTGAAGGCTTCAAAGGTAGCGCCATCGGCTTCTTCACTAAGCTGCACATCCACCCCCTGCTCAGTGGCCAGCGTCACAATCGAGCGGCCTTCAGGCGTAGGGTCTTCCAGAGAGGTTAAAAACGCTACATCGCGTACCCGTTGACGCGGCACCTGCTGGCAGGGGGCAAACTCGGTTGCGCGACGGTCGCCCAGGGTAATCGTACCGGTTTTATCCAGCAACAGCGTGTCGATGCTACCGGCAATCTCCACCGCCTTGCCTGACTTAGCGACCAGATTGGCTCGCATGGCGCGCTCCATACCGGCAATGCCGATGGCGGGTAAAAGACCGCCAATGGTGGTGGGAATCAAGCACACCAGTAGCGCTACCAGCATGACCGTTGAGGTTTCTACCCCAACGAAAGCGGCCATGGGTACCAACGTCACCACCACAATCAGAAATACCAGGGTCAGCATTGCAAGCAGCACCGAAAGCGCCAGCTCGGAAGGTGTTTTCTGACGGCTAGCCCCCTCTACCAAGGCAATCATACGATCCAGCAGGGATTCACCGGGGTTGGCACTGACTTCAATGACAAGCTGATCCGAGAGCACTTTGGTGCCCGCGCTGACGCCGCTGTTATCGGTGCCCGCTTCACGCAGCACCGGCGCGGATTCACCGGTGACCGCTGACTCGTTGATAGACGCCGCGCCCTCGACGATATCGCCATCTGCCGGAATCAGCTCACCCGCCACCACCTTCACTCGGTCACCTTTACGCAGCGAGTCGGCGGTCACGGCGCTGGTGGTGCCGTCAGCGTTTAGCTTGGTCGCCTTGAGCTCTCCTTTGGTTTTGCGCAGCGCGCCAGCATGGGCCTTACCCCGGGATTCCGCCAGCGACTCCGCACCGGTGGCAAACAGCACGGTAGCAAGCAGCAGTAGCGCAATGGCGAGCGCAAAGCCGCCGTTCTCGCCATGTGCGAAAGCAATCGGCGTTAGCCCAAAGCACACCACGGTACCAATGGCGACCACTGCCATGACCGGGTTGCGCGCCAGCAAATGAGGCGCAAGCCCTTTCACTGCCCCAGTAACAACCTGGCCAATGGGCAGCGAACGACGCGGCTGTTTAGTAAGCTCTGTATGTGACATCTATTTTCTCCTAGAAGCCTTGCACGACGGATTCTGCAATCGGGCCAAGCACTAACGCCGGTAAGAAGCCAAGCAGGTTGACGATTACAATCACCCCTGCCGTTAAGCCCATAAAAGCAGGGCTATCCATGGGCAAAGTGCCGCGGCCCGCCGGTGCCGTGCGCTTGGCAGCCAACCAACCGGCGACGGCTAATGGCACTAGCATGGGTAAGAAGCGACCAATCAGCAGGGCGAACACGCAGGCAATATTCCACCAGGTTGTGTCATCGCCCAGCCCTTCAAAACCAGAGCCGTTATTGGCAAACGCAGAGGTAAACTCGTAAAGCACTTGGGATAAACCGTGAAACCCTGGGTTTGAATTGGCGGCCGCGTTTGGCATCGCCACGGTCAGCGCGCTCAACCCCAGGATGACCAACGGCTGAGCCAGAATCGCCAGTGAAATCCAGCGCATTTCACGGGTCTCTAAGGGTTTTCCAAATAACTCTGGTGATCTGCCCACCATTAACGAGCCCACAAAGGCCGCCAACATCAAATAAAGGAAGAAACCAATTAGCCCGACGCCCACTCCACCAAACGTTACGTTCACAAACATGTCCATCAGCAGCATCATGCCGCCCATGGGATTGAAGCTATCGTGCATGGCATTGACCGAGCCGTTGGAGGTTTGTGTCGTCCAGCTACCCCACAAGGCGGAAAGGTCAGTGCCAAAACGCAGCTCCTTGCCTTCTAAATTGGCCCCCGGCTGGGAGAGTTCGAGCAAAGCCGCATTGGGCATGCGTTCTGAATAGACCACCACAGAAGTGGAAATCAGTGAGAACGCGATCATCACGGCGCCAATGCCCATCATTAGTCGGCGTCGACCGCTGATCAGAGCAATCGCAATTAGCAGCGCCACGGGAATAAGCGTAATTGAGGCAGTTTCGATAACATTCGCCAGCGGCGTAGGGTTCTCAAGCGGCACACTTGAGTTGGGCCCGTACCAGCCTCCCCCATTGGTACCCAACTGCTTGATCGCCACCATGGACGCCACTGGGCCCAAGGGAATCGTCTGCACCTCTTCCACCTGAGGATCCAGCATGTTTACCTGATGAGCGGCCTGATAACTGGCAGGTACGCCTTGCCATGTGAGCAACAATGCGACTACCGCTGCCAATGGCACCATAACGCGCACCACGCTGCGGGTAAGGTCGTGGTAGTAGTTGCCGACGCCGTTTAAAACCTTGGCAGGTTTGGCGACTAATAAAGTGCGGACAATGGCGAGCAACACTGCGAGCCCCGTGGCGGGCGTCAAGAACTGTAGCGTGACAATGGCGAAGGTTTGGCTTAAGTGCGAAAGCTGCGCTTGGCCAGAGTAGTGCTGCTGGTTAGTGTTGGTAGCAAACGACACCGCTGTATGCAGCGCCGTGTCCCATGTCATGCCCGGGATACCGTCCGGGTTGAGTGGCAGCAGTCCCTGACACATAAATACTAGCCATGCCAGCAGTATCAGGCCCACATGCAGCTTAAGAATGGCTAGCGCGTACACTTGCCACGTCATGGCATGTTGACTGTTAACGCCCGCCAACCGGTAGATTGGCTTTTCGATTACGCCAAAGAGCGTATCAAGCCGGTTCGGCTGGTCACCTAGTGCATGGGCAATGTAGATACCCAGTGGTACGCTGAGCAAAGCCACCAAGGCGTAAATAGCGATCATATCGTTCATGGTGATCTCCTAAAAACGCTCGGGGCAGATGAGCGCGTAAAATAGATACGCCGCTGTGCCGGCCGCGATGATTAGCAATGCAATATTCATGAAAGTGCCTCCTGTGATTGGCACCTTGAGCTTAGAGATTACCCGCGTAAAAATTCGATGGCGTTTAAGGCGTTAGCCGTCAAAAAGGCGTAAAAAAAGCCCTTTTTGTAGACCAAAAGTAGATCTCAAGCTCCCTATCCTCGACAGCCTCCTTTAGATAGGTGAGTATCTGCATTAACGTGTCGCTGGAGTGACCTAACTACCTATGAAGATCATCATTCTTGGCGCCGGCCAAGTGGGCGGCACCCTGGCGGAGCACCTTGCCCGCGAGGAAAACGACATCACCGTCGTCGACACCGACGGCGCCAGGCTACGCGAACTGCACACCAAGCTGGATATCCGTACGGTCACCGGTGCGGGCTCCTACCCCATCGTGCTGCGCCAGGCAGGCTGCGAAGACGCCGACATGCTGATCGCGGTGACCAACACCGACGAGATCAACATGATCGCCTGTCAGGTGGCCCA
>NZ_PINZ01000179.1:0-236 GCF_002810305.1 Halomonas sp. 141 | reverse complement strand
CGATTGAGCGAGAGCAACGAGCGAAAGAGGCACCCGCAGCGGCGGCCCGGCGCGAAGGCGGCGCCAGCCGCCCCGATAGCGTCACCGAACCAAACGCACCCTCGAATGACAAAACGCCACCGCCACCCCCGACGCCCCGCTCCTCGCGTTGCTGTAATGGTGCGTGGGAGGGGGCTTCAGCCCGCGATGATTCAGGCTCCCAGCCTATTCAGGCAGTCGCCCAATGAAATTGGCCT
>NZ_PINZ01000178.1:0-237 GCF_002810305.1 Halomonas sp. 141 | reverse complement strand
TCCTCGATAGCTCAGTTGGTAGAGCAAATGACTGTTAATCATTGGGTCGCAGGTTCGAGTCCTGCTCGAGGAGCCAAGCACCAACTAATAACATCGGCAAATGGCTGAAAAGTTAGCAGGTTGGTAAAGGTTCTCGCTCAAACGCAATAGCGATACAGATGTTCCTCGATAGCTCAGTTGGTAGAGCAAATGACTGTTAATCATTGGGTCGCAGGTTCGAGTCCTGCTCGAGGAGCC
>NZ_PINZ01000177.1:0-239 GCF_002810305.1 Halomonas sp. 141 | reverse complement strand
CCACGCTGCTGGCGGCGGCGGTGACCTGGCTGCTGTCGCGCGGCATGCTGGCCCCGGTCAAGCGCCTGGTGGCGGGCACCCACCGCCTGGCGGCGGGCGATTTCACCACCCGCGTGGCGGTCAGCAGCCAGGATGAACTGGGCCGGCTGGCGCACGACTTCAACCAGCTGGCCACCTCGTTGGAAAAAAACGAGCAGATGCGCCGCGCCTTTATGGCCGACGTATCGCACGAGCTGCGC
>NZ_PINZ01000176.1:0-242 GCF_002810305.1 Halomonas sp. 141 | reverse complement strand
TTACAACGCTGTTAAAACTGACATATAAACCGCGTTTCGGATCTTGGCCGGCATGGCTAAGTTGTTGCTGTGCATTAATCCAGAAGCTTTGTTTTCCGTCATGCACTTTACCCGCAGTTTTAATATCATTTGCTTCTGCGGTTGAGTACAGCGCACCTACTTTATATTCACCCGGTAAACCATTAAAAGCAGCAAGTTTTGGTTTCCATGCAAGTTCAACTGGTATGGTAGCACCCTTGACG
>NZ_PINZ01000175.1:0-257 GCF_002810305.1 Halomonas sp. 141 | reverse complement strand
AACCCGAAGGAGTCTGGGGTTCGCAATGATAACGATTGCCGGATACGCTTGAGACGTATCACAATACAATTTACGTAGAAACGCGTTCAACGCGTTTCTGTCAGCATGATATACATTGTTAAAGAGCGACTGCCATAGGCAGTGATAAACACGCTGTTCCTTTCATTTTAAAAGAAAAAAGAAGGTCTTTCTTTTTCTTTCAACGTGAAAGCGCGTTTATCACTGCGCATCAACAGCATTCTGATCAGGTAATTCAT
>NZ_PINZ01000174.1:0-266 GCF_002810305.1 Halomonas sp. 141 | reverse complement strand
GGGCGGCTGGCGCCGCCTCCGCGGGTGCCTCTTTCGCTCGTTTCTCTCGCTCTTTCGTTACGCCGCGCTACGGGGTCATTGCCGTTGATGGCGGTGCTTCGTAGCGCGGTGTAAGCGGAGCGCACCCGCGGAGCACCCCGTTAGGGGTGCCGGTGAGGCCAATGAGGTTTGCTCGATCACTGTGGCTTAATCAGGGCGGCTGGCGCCGCCTCCGCGGGTGCCTCTTTCGCTCGTTTCTCTCGCTCTTTCGTTACGCCGCGCTACGG
>NZ_PINZ01000173.1:0-269 GCF_002810305.1 Halomonas sp. 141 | reverse complement strand
CCGCCCGCTGATCACCCAGCTGCGCACCTGGCTCGACAAGTCGCTGACCCAGGTGCTGCCGAAGAGCGCACTGGGCAGAGCGCTGCACTATCTGGATGGCCAGTGGCAGCGCCTGACCCGCTTCCTCGATGACGGGTTGATCCCGTTGGACAACAACCCGGCCGAGAACGCCATTCGTCCCTTCGTCGTCGGCCGCAAGAACTGGCTGTTCAGCCACACACCGAGCGGTGCCCAGGCCAGCGCGGCCATCTACAGCCTGATCGAGACGG
>NZ_PINZ01000172.1:0-269 GCF_002810305.1 Halomonas sp. 141 | reverse complement strand
ACGCGCACCTTGCTCACGCCGTCGAGTGTCGCGGCGGCTTCGGCGGCGGCCTGGACGCCTTCACCGGCGACCAGTACATCGATATCGCCACCGATCGCCTGGGCGGCTGCCACGACGTGGGCGGTGGCGCTGGCCAACTGACCTTCATGCAGGTCGGCAAGTACCAGAATGCTCATGAGATCAGCTCCTTTTAAAGCACCTTGGCTTCGTTTTTCAGTTTGTCGATCAGCTCGTCCACCGAGGCGACCTTGATACCGCCCTTGCGCTCG
>NZ_PINZ01000171.1:0-271 GCF_002810305.1 Halomonas sp. 141 | reverse complement strand
CGACCGCTCTTGGCCGCTTCCAGCAGACGCTGGACGTTAGCCTCGAAGTCGCGCGCGAAGTCGTCCGCCGTCTGGCCATCAATCCCGACCGCACCGTCATGGCGCGTCATGAGGTAGGCCGTTTTCAGCCACTGGGCGTCGATATGATGCGACAGTGACGTGAAGGCACGCTGCGGAAAACGCTCTGCCAGCGATGCTATCCGCACTTGTTTCGTGGACATGACCTCAGGTTCCTGTGCACCTGTCATGTTGCCCTCGTGCAGTTCTGATG
>NZ_PINZ01000170.1:0-271 GCF_002810305.1 Halomonas sp. 141 | reverse complement strand
CGACCGCTCTTGGCCGCTTCCAGCAGACGCTGGACGTTAGCCTCGA
The DNA here is from genome assembly GCF_002810305.1 of Halomonas sp. 141. Taxonomy (NCBI): domain Bacteria; kingdom Pseudomonadati; phylum Pseudomonadota; class Gammaproteobacteria; order Oceanospirillales; family Halomonadaceae; genus Halomonas; species Halomonas sp. 141. The sequence continues at coordinate 225 of NZ_PINZ01000170.1, read as the reverse complement.
AGTCGCGCGCGAAGTCGTCCGCCGTCTGGCCGTCGATCCCGACGGCGCCGTCACGGCGCGTCATCAGGTAGGCCGTCCTCAGCCACTGGGCGTCGATATGATGCGCCAGTGACGTGAAGGCACGCTGCGGGAAGCGCTCTGCCAGCGCTGCTATCCGCACTTGTTTCGTGGACATGACCTCAGGTTCCTGTGCACCTGTCATGTTGCCCTCGTGCAGTTCTGATG